>JANNJH010000101.1:0-2020 GCA_031405775.1 Sphingomonadales bacterium
GTCTTTGGCGGCATGGGCTATATCGAGGAAAGCGGCGCGGCGCAGTTCCTCCGCGATTCCCGCATCGCGCCGATCTATGAAGGCACCAACGGCATCCAGGCGCTGGATCTCGTCGGCCGCAAGCTCGGGCAGGGCGGCGGCGCGCACTGGCAGGAATTGTTCGCGCAGGTCCGCGACACGATTAATGACCTCACCGCCAGCGCCGATCTGAAGACCATCGCGCCGTATCTTGGCGACGCGCTGGCGGCGACACAGGCGGCGACCGTCTGGCTGACCGGCGCCAATGCCGCCGACGACATCGCCGCCGGCGCGACGCCGTATCTGCGGATGATCGGCGTGACGCTGGGCGGCTGGCTGCTCGCCAGACAGGCGCTGGTCGCGGCGCGACAATTGGCCGCCGGCGAGGGCGACCCGGCCTTCCGCAAGGCCAAGATCGCCACCGCGCGCTTCTTCGCCGAGCAGATCCTGCCGCAGGTCGCCGCGCTGTCGGGGCCGGTGACGCGCGGCGCGGCGCTGCTCTATGCGATCAGCGAGGACGATCTGGCGGCGTAGAAAAAACTCCCTCCCCCCTGTGGGGAGGGCGACTCGCGCTCTTGCGCGAGCGGGGTGGGGGTTCGCTTCATCCGGAAAGAGCAGGAACCCCCACCCCGCTCGGCTGGCGCCGAGCCGCCCTCCCCACAAGGGAGAGGGCGTTAGCCATCAGAGGCCCTTGCGCCCCAATCCCGACAAGGCCACGATAGCGCCATGAAACTCGCATCGCTCAAGTCCGGCCGTGATGGCCGTCTCGTCGTCGTCTCGAACGATCTCGCCTGGTGCGCGGCGCCGCCGCCGATGTGGGCGACGCTGCAATCGGCGCTCGATGACTGGACGCGCGCCGAACCGATCCTGCGCGGCGTCGCCGAAAGCCTGGCGCACGACGCCGTGCCGCACAGCCGCTTCCACGAACGCGACGCCGCCGCGCCGTTGCCGCGCGCCTATCAATGGGCCGATGGCTCGGCCTATGTGAACCATGTCGAACTGGTGCGAAACGCCCGCGGCGCCGAACTGCCCGCCAGCCTGCGGACCGACCCGTTGATGTACCAGGGCGGCAGCGACAATTTCCTGGCCCCCCGCGATCCCATCGCCTTCCATGACGCAAGTTGGGGCCTTGATTTCGAAGCCGAAGTCGTCGTCGTCACCGGCGACGTGCCGCAGGGCGCGACGCGCCAACAGGCGATCGCCGCGATCCGGCTTGTCGGCCTTGTCAACGATATCTCGCTGCGCGGCCTGATCGCCGATGAACTCGCCGAGGGTTTCGGCTTCGTCCAGTCCAAGCCGGCGTCGGCGCTGTCGCCGGTGTTCGTCACCCCCGATGCGCTGGGCGACCGCTGGCAGGACGGCAAGCTCCACGGCGTGATCTGCGTCGATCTCGACGGGCAAGCCTTTGGCCGCGCCGAAACCGCCACCGACATGACCTTTGATTTCGGCATGCTCATCGCCCATCTCGCCCGGACCCGCGGCCTTGCCGCCGGCTCGATCATCGGGTCGGGCACCGTCTCCAACCGCGGCGCCGATGGCGGCCCCGGCCAGCCGATCGCCAAGGGCGGTCGCGGCTATAGCTGCATCGCCGAACGGCGTATGGTCGAAGCCATCGAAGGCGGCGCGCCGGTGACGCCGTTCCTCAAGCCCGGCGATACCGTCCGCATCGAAATGCTCGATGCCCACAACCGCTCGATCTTCGGCGCCATCGAACAGACCGTCACCGGCTGACGCGAGCGCGACGATCGAGGCGCGGCCGCGCTACGATTGGCGATTACATCGATCTCCACCAGGGGATGCCCGCGCTGGCCCTGCGATGCCGAAAGCCGACATTCCCGATCAATCCACCTGACGTCCGCTTCGCGTCCAATTTTGGCCGGCCAGCACCACGAGCTCTCGACCCGGGATCGGCCATTCGTTAATCGGCGTAGCCACACGCGTTTGGACAGGGACGAAGTCGGTCAGGCACGTGCTGCGCGCAGCTCAGCGGCGGCCGGTGCGG
>JANNJH010000102.1:0-1115 GCA_031405775.1 Sphingomonadales bacterium
GGCATGGGCTATTCGGCCGAAACCGACATGCAACGCTATTGGCGCGACAGCCGGCTGTGGCGGATCGGGCCGATTACCAACGAAATGGTGCGCAACAGCATCGCCGAAAACCTCGGCCTGCCCCGCTCCTTCTAGCATCCGCGGTTCGCGCCGCTTCAGTCAAAAAGGTTGAAAATGAAGGCTCTATATCTCGAACAAGCCGATGGCGTCGAAAGCGTCCGCGTCGCGGAAGTGGCAACGCCGACGCCGAAAGCGGGCGAGGTCCGGATTGCCGTCAAGGCAGCGTCGCTCAACCATCGCGAAATGTTCATCGCGCGCGGCCAATACCCCGGCATGACACTGCCAACCACGCTTGGGTGCGACGGCGCAGGTGTCGTCGACATGATCGGCGCGGGCGTTACCGGGGCAAGGATCGGCGACGAAGTCGTGCTATACCCGGCCCGAAACTGGGGCTCGAACCGTCATGCGCCGGCCGCTGACTTCGGGCTTCTCGGCATGCCGTTCGACGGGACGGTCGCCGAATACGTCTGCGTGCCGGCCGAAAATCTCGCCCGCAAGCCGGACGGCCTGAGCTTCGAGGAAGCAGCGGCCATCCCGCTGACTGGCCTTACGGCATGGCGCGCGTTGATGTTCAAGGGTCAGCTCAAGGCAGGCGAAACCGTGCTGATCAGCGGCGTCGGCGGCGGTGTCGCCACTTTCGGCCTCGCCTTTGCAGTCGCCAAGGGTGCCAATGTTTACGTCACCGGCGAGAGCGACGACGTGCTCGCTCGCGCCCGTGAAATGGGCGCCAAGGGCGGACTTCTCTACACCGATCCGGAATGGCGCCGTCAGGTAGGCAAGCTGACGGGCGGCATCGACGTCGTGCTTGACGGTGCGCCGTCACCCAGCTTTGCCAATTATGTGCGTGCCATCAATCCCGGCGCGCGGATCGTCATCTATGGATCGACCGCAGGCAACGAGATCAAGTTCAACGCAACGGATATCTTTCTAAAAAGCGCCAGCATCGTCGGCAGCCAGGTTGGTGATCCGCAGGATTTCGCCGAAATGCTGGCGTTCGTCGGTGCCCACAAGATCAAGCCGGTAATCGAGCGCGTGTTCCCGCTCGCGCAAGCCAG
>JANNJH010000103.1:0-1065 GCA_031405775.1 Sphingomonadales bacterium
GCTGCAGTGCTCGTAACGCGGCGGAATGCGAGAGGCGGCCAGGTACGCGTCCGTGCCCAACGGCCCCGCCGGCGCCTTGCGGCAGGCGCAGGCCCGGGCGAACACGCGCCCGTCCTTCTCCACGATCTCGAAACCGGTGCCCGAGCACCGCGGGCATGCGCTCAATTGAGGTTCCCCCGCAGGCTGCGCCCGCGCTGGCTGCGCCGCAGCTTCTCCTTGGCCTTGCTCTCGATCTGCCGGATGCGCTCCCGGGAGAGGCCCAGCGCCTCGCCGATGCGGGTTCATGTTGGCCTGCACCTTGAAGACAAAGCCCGAAACCTGCGGGTCGGTCGGGTCGACGGGGTGGGGCACGCCAGCCCTTTGGGCCGGCTGCGGGCGTGGTGGCGGCGCGAATTCGGTGAGCGCGTCGATCAGCGCCTCGACGCCGAAATCCTTCAGCGCCGAACCGAACAGCACCGGGGTCAGCGCGCCCTTGCGATACAGGTCGGCATCGAGCGTCGCATAGCCGCCAAGCGCCAGTGCGGCCTGGTCGCGCAGCCGCTCGGCGATCGGCCCGCAAAGCGCGTCGATCAGCGGATCGTCGAGGCCGCTGGTCTGCACGGCTTGACCCGCAGCGCCGGTGGCGGTGCCGTCGGGTTTGAGGAATTTGTGGCTGCGCAGGTCGTACAGCCCCTTGAACTCGCCGCCCATGCCGGCCGGCCAATTGAGCGGCGCGACGTCGAGCGCCAGCACATCGGCGATCTCGTCGAGCAGTTCGAACGGGTCGCGGCCCTCGCGATCGACCTTGTTGATGAAGGTCAGGATCGGCACGTCCCTGAGACGACACACTTCGAACAGCTTGCGCGTCTGCGCCTCGATGCCGCGCGCCGCATCGATGACCATGACGGCGGAATCGACCGCGGTCAGGGTGCGATAGGTGTCTTCGGAAAAATCCTCATGGCCCGGCGTGTCGAGCAGGTTGAAGACCGTGCCGTGCCGCTCGAAGGTCATCACCGACGAGGTGACGGAGATGCCGCGCTGCTGTTCGATCTTCATCCAGTCCGATCGGGCGCGGCGGTTCTGGCC
>JANNJH010000104.1:0-8456 GCA_031405775.1 Sphingomonadales bacterium
CGCCAACGCGCCGAATTCATCCGCATCACCAACGCCGGGCTTCGCGAAAGCCATGTCCATGACGTGACGATCACCCGCGAAGCCCCCAATTACCCGACGACAGGATGACATGCATGTTCCGCCTCCTCCCACGTGAGCGCAGCGAACGTAGAGTGGGGAGGGCCGGGGTGGGGGCCTTTGGTCTCGCCACTTCCCCCACCCCAGCCCTCCCCACTCTCCGCTTCGCGGGGGGGAAGGGGGCGGCATGACTCCCGCAGCACGCGTTCAAGCGGCCATCGAGTGTCTTGACCAGGCGGTCGCGGCCGCCCGCACCGGCGGGGCCGCCGCCGATACCATCGTCCAGCGCTATTTCTCCACCCGCCGCTATGCGGGGTCCAAGGATCGCCGCGCCGTCCGCGACCTGGTGTTCGATGTCATCCGCTCGATCGGATCGCCGCCGGAAACCGGCCGCGCCGCGTTGATCGGCCACGCCCGCGCCAATGCACCCGAATTGCTGGAACTGTTCGCCAAGGGTGCGGAAACCGATGGTCATGCGCCGTCCGTTCTGGTGGAGGGCGAACCCGAAGCGCGCACTTCGCTGGCGCCGGGTTGGCAACTCGACCAGTTGCGGACGCGTTTCGGCAAGGCCACCGATGCCGAGGTTTCGGCGCTGCTCGCCCGCGCGCCGCTCGACTTGCGCGTCAACACGCTGATGGCGACGCGCGACGCCGTGCTCGCCGAACTCCCCGAAATGACGGCGACGCCGCTGGCGCCCGATGGCCTGCGCGCGCCTGCGGGCTTGAACGTCGAAACGCTGCCAGCCTTCCACGCCGGCAAGATCGAGGTCCAGGACGAAGGCTCGCAGCTCGCGGCGCTGGCGGTCGGCGCCGAACCCGACGAACTGGTCATCGACCTGTGCGCCGGTGCCGGCGGCAAGACGCTGGCGCTGGCGGCATTGATGGGCAACCACGGCCGGCTGATCGCCGCCGACACCGATCGCGGCCGGCTTTCGGCGATGCCGCAGCGGCTGGCGCGCGCCGGGGTCAGCATCGTCGAGATACGCATGCTCAATCCCAAGCGCGAATGGGATGCGCTGAAGGATCTCGCCGGGCTCGCCGATCGCGTGCTGGTCGATGCGCCGTGTTCGGGCACCGGCACTTGGCGGCGCAACCCGGAAGCGCGCTGGCGGCTGACGCCCGATCGGCTCGCCAAACTGGAGGCCGAACAGGACCGGCTGCTGGCGCTGGCGGCGCAGCTGGTGCGGCCGGGGGGCAGCCTGACCTATGTCGTCTGCTCGCTGCTGCCAGCGGAAGGCGAGGCGCGGGTGGCGCGTTTTCTGGGGCACGACCAGGGCTTTTCGCCGCAGGAATTCAGCATCCCCGGCACCAGCGCGCCGGTAACGTCGATGGTGCTGTCACCGGGGGCACAAGGCTGCGACGGATTCTTCATCGCAAGGCTGCAACGGGTCTGCTAATATCTGGGGCGATTGGAGGATCGAGATATGCGCGCGCGTTGGGCAATTCCCTTGATGCTGCTGGTGACGGGAACCGCGTCGAGCGTGGCGAGCGGCGCCGCGTCGAGCGTGGCGAGCCGAGCCGCCGGGCCAGCTTCGGGCGACGATGTCCTGAAACCGGTTTCGGTGCGGATGGCCGCGCAGGGCAAGGCGGCGCTCGATCGCGGCGATGCCAATGCCGCGATCGATGCCTATGAAGCGGCGCTGGCCAGCGATCCCAAAAATGTCGCGGCATTCAGCGGGATCGCGCAAGGCTATGAAAAACTTGGCCTTCCCGGCAAGGCGGTGAAATATTACCGCGAGGCGCTGGCGCTCAACCCGTCGGACATCGCGGCGCTGGAGGGGCAGGGCAAGGCGCTGATCGCGCGCGGCGCAACGGCGCGGGCGCAAGTCAATCTGGCGCGCATCAAGGCGTTGTGCAAGACCGATTGCTCGGCGGCGACGCGGCTGCAGACGGCGCTGAATACGGCGATGGTCGTTGCGGAAGCCCCCAAGGCGGTCGTGAAGAACTGAGTTAAAACCCCCGCCCTCTTGAGGCGAGGGCGTTCAGCCCAATCGCGCCGCCGCCTTGGCGAACGCCCTGACCGGCACCGTTTCCGCCCGTGCTTCGGGGTCGATCCCCTCCGCCATCATCGCTTCGAGCGCGCCGGGAAGCGCCTTCAGGCTGGCGCGCAGCATCTTGCGGCGTTGCCCGAAGGCGGCGGCCGTCAACGCCGAAAGCCGCGCCGCGGTTGCCGGCGCCATCGGTTCGGTCGGCACGAAATGCACCACCGCCGATGAGACCTTGGGAGCCGGCACGAACGCCCGCGCCGGCAAGGTGAAGGCGATCTTCGCGCTGCTCCGCCACTGCGCCAGCACCGACAGCCGGCCATAGGCGCCGCTGCCCGGCGCCGCGACCAGCCGCTGCGCGACTTCCTTCTGGAACATCAGCGTCAGACTCGCCCACCATGGCGGCCACGCCTCGGTGCTCAACCAGCCCGTCAGCAGCGCCGTGCCGATATTATAGGGCAAATTGGCGACGATATGCGCCCCCCGACCAGCAAGCGCTTCGGCGTCGACCGCCATCGCGTCGCCGTCGATGACCGTCAGCCGCCCTTGCGCTGCCTCGGCCAATTCCGCCAGCGCCGGCAGCGCCCGCGAATCGCGCTCGACCGCGATGACCCGCGCCCCGGCGCGGAGCAGCGCCCGCGTCAGCCCGCCGGGGCCGGGACCGACTTCATAGACCGTCGCGCCAGCCAGCGGACCCGGAACCCGCGCGATACGATCGAGCAGATTGCCGTCGAGCAGGAAATTCTGGCCGAGCGATTTCTTGGCGTTGAGATCGTGGCGCGCGATGACCTCGCGCAGCGGAGGTAGCCGCAACAGGGCTTCTGGCGGCAGCGACAGCGACTCGGGTAATCCGTCAGCAGTCAAGACGCCAGCCGCCGCGCCGCACATTCCCCCGCCATGCGGATCGCCTCGATCATGGCGCGCGGGCTGGCAATTCCCTTGCCGGCGATGCCGAAGGCGGTGCCGTGATCGGGCGAGGTGCGCACCACCGGCAGGCCGAGCGTGACGTTGACGCCATCTTCGAAATGCAGCGTTTTCAGCGGGATGAGTGCCTGGTCGTGGTACATGCACAGCGCCACGTCATAATGCACGCGCGCCGCGGCGTGGAACATCGTGTCGGCAGCCAGCGGTCCGCGCACGTCGATATCGTCGGCCAGCAAGGCTTCGACGGCGGGGCGGATGATGTCGAGTTCCTCGCGCCCCAGCGTGCCGCTTTCGCCGGCATGGGGGTTCAACCCGGCGATGACGAGGCGCGGTCGGGCGATGCCGAAATCGCGGATCAGCGAGCGCACCGCGATCCGCGCCTTGGCAATGATCAATTCGGTGGTCAGCAACCGCGACACATCGGCCAAAGGCGAATGTACGGTAACCGGAATGGTGCGAAGCGTCGGCCCGGCGAGCATCATCACGGCATTGCTGGCGGCGATTCCGCAGCGTTCAGCGACGAATTCGGTCTGGCCGGGATAGCTGAAGCCGATGTTGTAAAGCTGCACCTTGGAGACCGGCCCGGTGACGATGCCGCCGGCAAAACCGTTGCGCGCCAGCCCGACGGCGATCTCCAGGCTGTCGAGGGCACAGCGCGCGCCGGCCAGATTGGGGGCGCCGGGGACGATTTCGCCGGGGTCGTCGACCTGGAAGAGCGGCAGTGCCGAGGCAAAAGTCGGCGCCGCGTCGCCGGGCGCGCCGAGCGTGGCGATGGGGCCATCCCACACGGCTTCGATGGCGCGCCGGTCGCCGACGGCAAAGAACGGCGGCAGCGCCTCGGTAAACCGCGCGGCCCAGGCCGCGGCGACGATTTCGGGGCCGATACCCGCCGGATCGCCGACAGACACCGCCAGCGGGGCGGGGGCGATTGTCACCGCGGCGTCGCCATCACCTGTAATCGACGATGGCGTCGCGCCGCAGGTCGCGCAGGTAACGCCGGGCGCGCATGTTGACGCGTTCCTCGTTCATCTGGGCATAGATTTCGTCGAAATTCGGCGCCTTGGCCTGCGTCGTCGAATCGTCGCGGCCGCACAGCACGAGGACGCGCAGGCCTTCTTTCGCCGAACCAAAGGCCGGGGTGGCCTGGCCGATCGACAGCTGCTTGATGATGTTCTGCAACGCCGGCGGCAGGTCCTTCAGGCGGATGGCGTCGTTGACCGCGACTTCGGCGCCGATCGCCTTGCCGACTTCCTCGACGCGGCCGCAACCGCCCATCGCCTGGGTGGCGTCCTGGAATATCTTCACCTTGGCGTTGGCCTGGGCCTCGGTGACGTTCGCCGGCAGCGGCATCGACATCTGTTTGAGGCTGAGCACCGCCTCGTTGGCATCGGCGGCGAGCACCTGGCGCTTTTCGGTCAACGCCATGATGGCGACGCCGCCCGGAACAGCGACCGGATCGCTGATGCTGGTCGCGGAATTTCCAGGCGTCAGCGCCGTCACCACCGGCGCCACGGCATCGGCCAGCTGTTCGGCCCGAACCCAGCCGAGATCGCCGCCGACACCCGCCGTCGAGGCTTCGGAAAACTGCCGCGCATAGGCGACGAACGACGCGCCGCCGCGGATCTGGCCGACGATGCGCGCCGCATCCGTCATCACCCGCGCCTGGGTTTCGGGCGTCGCCGACAGGAAGATCTCGCTGACGTGATATTCGTCCTTGCCCTTTGAAGCGTTGAGCTTGGCGATGATCGACTGGACTTCGTCGTCGCCGACATTGACCATCGGCTCGACCTTGCGGCGCAGCACGCGGTTCCACGCCAGTTCGCCGCGGATCTGGCCCTTGATCGATGTCGGTGACGAACCATTGTCGCGCAGGAACTGCTCGAAGGCCGCGGGCGAGCGTTTGAAATTCTGGGCGACGCGTTCGTACGACTTGTCGACTTCGGCATCGCTGATCGTGATGTCGTTGCTCGCGGCTTCCTGGATCTGCAGTTTCTCGTCGATCAGGTTGCGCAGCACCTGGAGGCGCAAGCGCGAGCGTTCGTCGTCGGCGACCTTGCCGCCATTGGCCGCGACCACCAGGTTGACGCGCTGGTCGATGTCGGTGTCGGTGATGACGTCGCCGTTGACGATGGCCTGGGCCTTGCGCAGCGTCGGGTCGATTTCGCCGATAACGCGCAGTTCGGCAAGGTCGCCGGCATTGAAGCCGGCGGGAGGGGCGGCGTCCTGCGCCTGCAGCGACGTCGGCACCGCGGTCATCGCAAGCGTGGTCGTCAGCAGCAAGCCGAAAATCGAACGGTTGAATCGCATTCCTGTCTCCGAACGGGGCAATGAACCCAGCCGATGCGGGGCTTGGGGCGTCGTGTCGCTGCGGTCAATAGCGCAACCAACGGGCAACCGCAAAACATCGGTTAGGGTGATGGTGGTGAACCACCGATGAAGCCCGGGTTACTTGCCCAGCGTCTTGAACGCCAGCGACAGCAGGAAGGTGTTGCCCGCCCGGAAATCGCGATCGCCGATATAATCGCGGCGCCAGCCGACACCGATACGGAAACATTCATCTTCATATTCGATGCCGAGGCGGTGGCGGATCGGTTGATAGCCGTTGCCGGTGGCGCTGGGGTCGTCCCTGACGGTCGTCAGATCGACGATCGCCGATCCGAACGCCGACCAGAAACGCGCATAGGCGACGCGGGCGCCGACGCGCAATTCGGAGCGATCCTGGAGATCTTCGAGCTGAATGTTCCGGTTGAGCCTTAGATAGCCGATGGTCGCATAGGTGCGGCGGCCGCCGATGGCGATATCGATCTCGTTGCGGCGCACGGTAAAATTGTGCCGGTCGACGCGGAAACGGTGGGTGATCTCGAAGATGTCGCGAAATTGCAGGTTGGTACGCCCGACGAAATCGCTGGCGGTGTCGGACAGGCCGGTGCCTTGCGGGAATTCATTGCCCGTGCCGGCGAGGCGGACCGACTGGCCGATTTCGCTGCGCAACGCCCAGCCCGGACGGTCGAGCGAATACTGAACGCCATAGCTCAGTCGCGAGCCGGATTCGAACCGATCATAGCCAGGAAAGCGGTTGAGATCGAACAGGCTGCCCGATTCGAGTTCGATGGCGCGGCTGTCCTCGTTGGGCATGTTGTTGTCGAGATTGGAGGGCGTCGCCACCAGTTGCAGGCGCGGCGTGATGGTCTGGGTGCCGCCCAACATCGGCCCGGCCAGCGGCCATTCGATATCAAGCGCCGCCACCGGGATCGCCCGGGCGTGGATGCCAGATTTGCCGGCATATTCGGGCAGGGTCGCCTTTTGCGGATCGATGACATTATAGACATCGCCGCGCAGCATCGCCGTGCCCGTCACCCGCGCGCCGAACGAAGTGATGAAGCCGCGATCCCAGCGGCCAAAGGCCAGCCCGCGCTGGATGCTTTGCCCGTCGGTGCGAACCAGGTTCATGCTGTTGGCGCCAAAGCGCAAGCGGCCACCCAGCACCGGATCGGCCGGGCGCCAGTCATATTCGATCAGCGGCAGCACATAGGGCATTTCACCCGGCAAGTCGGCGGCGCGCAGGCCCTGGAAGGCCCAGGCCGAAACCGACAGGAAACTGGTCGGCGTCTGTCGTTCGAGCGCATAGGTCGAGCGCAGCGTGTCATCGAAACCAAGGCCATAGCGGCGGTTGAATGTGTCATCGGTGGTCAGCCGCACCGAAAAGCGCGACGACCAGATCGGCGAATGCTGCAACTTGCCCTTCAGGCCGAAATAGCCGCGAAAACGGATGCCGCGGTTGATCTCGGTGACGCCGTCGGCGGCGAATTCGGTCAATCGCGAGTAGGTAAAGAACGCATCGGCCTGGACCGGACCATCGCGCAGCAACCGCCGCGCCTGAAGCGCCAGCGCCGGGTTCGCGCCGGTATAAAAGTGCGGGGTGATGGTGGCGTCACGGTCGGGCGCGATGGCGAAATGATAGGGCAGGCTGATGCCGATGCCCAACTGCCGCTGATATTCGATCCCCGGCAGCAACATGCCGCCGACCTGCTTGGCTTGGCCGTCGGGGTGCGAAAAATTCGGCAAATAGAACACCGGGACGCCGAACATCTCCAGCGATGCGTTCTTGTAGGACAGCCGGTGCCTGACGCGGTCATAGCTGATGCGCAGCGCCTTGACCTGCCAGACCGGCTCGTGCGGGCAGCCCTGGCTGTCGACGACCGCGCACGGCGAATAGACGGCGCGGCGCAGCGTGATGATATTGTCGTTGCGCGTGCCTTGGTTGGCGGCAAGCCGGGCACCGTCGTTGAGCACGAGCAGCATATTGTCGATGACGCCGTCGCGCAGCGAATCGGTCAGCTCGATGCGATCGCCAAGGGCCTGGTTGCCTTCGGGATCGATGGTGATGACGTTGCCGGTGGCGATGACGACGCCGGTCTTGCGGTTATATTCGATGCCGTCGGCCGCCAGCCTCCAGGCGTCGCGGTTGAGCTTGACCTTGCCAGTGGCGGTGACGATTTCACCGTTGTCGTCATAGCGCATCTCGTCGGCTTCGAAGCCGATGACGTCGCCGGGCGCGATGATATCGCCGGCGTCGCGGGGTACGACAGCTTCGGGCGCGGCGAAGGGATCGGTGGTTTGCACCAGCGCCGGTGTTGGCTCGGCCGGCGTTTGCACCAGCGCCGGTGTTTCGCCCGGCGTTTGCACAAGCGCCGGTGTTTCGCCCGGCGTTTGCGCAAGCGCCGGCACACCGCCGAGGGCGGCAAAAAGGGCGGCAGTCGCCAGCAGGACGGGACGCAGGGGCAAGCGACGCTTTCGACAGCTGGGACGCGCTATTGGCTTAGCCGCGTCGAGGCGCCCCGTCCACCCGCGCCTGCACATGGTTTGCGCCGAACCGGCGCACGTTATAGACCCTCGCCTGCGATTCCATTTGCCAAGGATGCCCGATGATCATTGCCTTTCCCGCGATTGCCGATGCCCATCCGCATGTTCATGTCGTGATCGCCGGCCCCGATGGCGCGATGAGCCCGGGCGCTGCCGCCGCCGATGTCGCCACCGGCGGCCAGGTCAAGCGGGCGCTCGCCACCGGGCGTTTCGAAGGCGAAGCCGCGGCGGTCGTCGATATCCTCGCCCCCTCCGGAATGACCGCGACGCGGCTGCTGGTCATCGGCATGGGCCCGGCGGACAAGGCCAGCGCCGCGGTGTGGGAAAAGCTTGGCGCGACCATCGCCGCGCACCTTCAAAGTTCGGGTGAATCCCGCGTCACCGTCGACATGGCCGGAATCACCGCGGCGCTGCCGCTCACCAGCGCTGCGGCGCATCTGGCGCATGGCGCTTCGCTGCGCAGCTATCGCTTCGACAAATATCGCACGACGATGAAGCCCAAGGCCAAGCCGACCCTGACCAATTTCGACATCATCGGCGTCACCGGGGCCGAAAGCTTCCACGCCGAACTCGCCGCCATCGCCGCCGGCGTCGTGCGGACGCGCGATCTCGTCAGCGAGCCGGCGAA
>JANNJH010000105.1:0-3122 GCA_031405775.1 Sphingomonadales bacterium
GCGGGGGCGTCGCCTGGTCGAGGCGAAGACCGCCTTTCTTGATTTTGTCGCCTCGCCGCCCTAGGTCGGCGCCATGGCCATTCTTGATATCATCGAAACTCCCGACGCGCGCCTGCGCGAGATTTCAACCCCCGTCGCGGCGGTGACCGACGCGCACCGGACGCTGATCGCCGACATGTTCGAGACGATGTACGACGCGCCCGGTATCGGGTTGGCGGCGATCCAGGTCGGCGTCGCGCAGCGCATCCTGGTCATCGACCTGCAGCGCCGCGCCGACGGGCGCGACGACGAGGCGCCCGAGGACGACGCACCGCCGCCAAAGATGATCCGCGACCCGCGGGTGTTCATCAACCCCGAGATTGTGTGGGAATCGGACGAATTTACCGTCTATAACGAGGGCTGCCTGTCGGTCCCCGAAATGTACGGCGATGTCGACCGGCCGGCGCGGATCAGGGCCACCTGGCTCGACGAGGCCGGGCAGCAGCACGATCAGGAACTGGGTGGCTTGCTGGCGACGTGTTTGCAGCACGAGATGGACCATCTCAACGGCGTGCTGTTCATCGATCATCTGTCGAAGCTGAAGCGCGACATGCTGTTGAAGAAGCTGGAAAAGCTGCGGCGGTCGCAGGCAGCCTGATACTGGGTGGCGCTGCTTTATGCCTTGACGGTTCATTAATATTCGGGAAAATCACTTTCATCGTCGATTAACTTGATCGGCGTTCAGGGGAATTTCTTAGATGATCAAGGGATTTTTGGGCCTCGCCCTTGCTGCGGGCGTGATGGCTGCCCCGGCAGCGGCGGTGATTTCCGGGGGGACGCTCGTCGCGGGCTCGGCGTTCACAAACGGCGGCATCTTCGTCAATCTCGGCAATCCTGCGGCGTTCGCCATCGGTGCGGACACCACGAACAGCAGCAATGTTTTCGGCATCAACGAGAAGCAGATGTTCACGTTGACACGCACGCTCTTGACCAATCTTGGTGGCAATATCGCGGCGGGCCAGACCATCCGCAGCCATGTCATCTCATTCGATCCGCTGGGGTTCACCCAGACTGCTATCGGCACCGTGTCCTTCAACACCAAGGTTCTCGCTGTGATCTACTCCGGCGGCCGGATGGTGGCCAGTAACTACCTCGGCAACCCGAACGTTACCTACACAACGCCGTCTGCCTTCGCCCTCGAAGCCACCGATAACGTGTCGTTCTCCGGCAACACGGTTTCGTACAATCTGCTCAACGGCGTTTCGAGCGATAACTTCCGCGTCATCACCCAGGGCGTTCCCGAGCCCGCCGCCTGGGCTTTGTTGATCATCGGCTTCGGCTTGGTCGGCGCCGCGGCGCGTCGCCGCGGCCAGGTCGCCGTCGCCGCCTGACACCGGCCGCAAGGCTGGAAAAGCCGCCGGGCGAGCGCGTCCGGCGGCTTTTCGCTGTCTGGTTCATTTGGTGGCGGGGTGGCTTGTCCAGCGCGCATCGAGGCGTTGTTGAAGCTTGGCGCTGCCGGTCGGTGCCATTGTCGGTGTAGCGGGTGACGATGGGGTTTTGCATGGGCCGCGCCGCTGCGGGTCCGGTCAGCCAGCGGAGCGTGGTTCGGCGATAGCGGCGAGGATCCTTGCGGCAACGGCTTCGGGCGGCTGGACGCTTGCCGGGTCTTCGCCGGGATAGGCGCGGGCGCGCATCGTCGTGCGGGTGGCGCCGGGGTCGATGATATGGGTGCGGATGTCGGTGACGGCAGCGGATTCAAGGCCATAGGTGGCGATGAGGTTTTCGAGCCCCGCCTTAGACGCGGCATAGGCGCCCCAATAGGCGCGGGGTTCGCTGCCCACCGACGACGTCAGCGCGACAAGATCGGCGGCCGGGCTGGCGCGCAGCCACGGGTCGAAGGCGCGGATCAGCCGCCAGTTTGCCGTCAGGTTGAGGGCGATGACCTTGTCCCATTCCTTGATGTCGAGGTGCGGCACCGGAGCAAGGGTGCCGAGCAGCGCGGCGTTGAGGACGAGGATGTCGAGCCGGCCCCAGCGCGCGCCGATGGCGGCCGCGAGGCGATCGATGGCGTCGCTGTCGACAAGGTCGAAGGGCGCGATGGTGGCGGTGCCGCCGGCGCCATGGATGCGGCCTTCGACTTCGGCAAGCTTGGCCTCGCTGCGGGCGCTGAGGACGACATGGTGTCCGGCAGCAGCCAGCGCCAGCGCGGTGGCGGCGCCGATGCCGCGGCTGGCACCGGTGACAAGGGCAATTTTCTGGGTGTCGGTCATCTGGTCTTTCGTCTCCCTCCGCCTTGTGGGGAGGGCGACTCGCGCACTCGCGCGAGCGGGGTGGGGGTTCGGGCGGAGCCGTCCCCACAAGGGGGAGGGAGCTTAGATCACGCGCTCTGCCAGCAAACTCAGCTGGTCGGGGATTTCGGATTCTTCCTGGTCGGTCAGCCGGGTCGGATAGTCGCCGGTGAAACAGGCATCGCAGAATTGCGGGGCGTCTTCGTGGCGCATGTCCTCGCCAAGGGCGCGGTGGAGGCCGTCGATGGACAGGAACGCCAGGCTGTCGACCTTGATATAGTCGCGCATGCGTTCGACATCCATCTGCGCCGCCAGCAGCTTGGATCGTTCCGGCGTGTCGACGCCGTAATAACAACTGTGGCGCGTCGGCGGGCTGGCGATGCGCATGTGCACCTCCTCGGCGCCGGCTTCGCGCAGCATCTGGACGATTTTCAACGATGTGGTGCCGCGCACGATCGAATCGTCGATGAGGACGATGCGTTTGCCGGTGATCATGGCGCGGTTGGCGTTGTGCTTGAGCTTGACGCCAAGATTGCGGATCTGGTCGCCGGGCTGGATGAAGGTGCGGCCGACATAATGCGAGCGGATGATGCCGAGTTCGAACGGCAGGCCCGATTCCTGGGCATAGCCGATCGCCGCCGGCGTGCCCGAATCGGGGACGGGGACGACCATATCGGCTTCGACCGGGCTTTCGCGGGCGAGTTCGGCGCCGATCCGCTTGCGCACCTGATAGACGCTGGAGCCATCGACGATCGAATCGGGACGGCTGAAATAGACGTGCTCGAAGATGCAGGGGCGCGGGCGCTGGACGGCGAACGGGCGGAGCGAACGCAGGCCGCGCGGCGAGATAATGAT
>JANNJH010000106.1:0-1189 GCA_031405775.1 Sphingomonadales bacterium
GGCTGGCGATGATCATCGTGCCGGCGGGGCTGGTGGCGATGGCGTTCGTCGCGTGGGAATGGCGCGCCGCCCGTGATGCGCCGGCGACCGAGACCGAGGGCGCGCACAATCCCTTCGCGTTGCTGCCGGCGCTGGGGTTCGCCGTGTTGATCGCTGGCCTGGCGCTCGTGGTGCGCTGGGCCGAGATCCGCTTCGGCAATGCCGGCATTGCGACCGTGCTGGCGATCACCGGATCGATGGATGCCGACGCCGCGATCATCACCATGCGCGGGTTGGCGCCGGGCACCCTCGATGCCGATGTCGCCGGGACGATCCTGTCGTTGCCGGTGCTGCTCAACACGTTGTTCAAGGCCGCGATCGTCGTCGCCACCGCCGGATGGAAGCCCGGCTGGCGCGCCGCGCTGCCGCTGGTCGCCAGCGCCGCCTTCATCCCGCTGGCGATGCTGCTGACCCGCCAGCTTTGATCGGGGGTGGTGCGCGCCGCAATTCCTCAACGGCGGGATTGCGCGCATCCGCAGCTCTCGTGCGTTGGTCGCCAAACGATCAAAGGCCATCGCCGCCGCAAAGCTGTGGACTGCGGCTTGCCCTTGCACACGTAACCCCGCTAAACGCATCGCCATGCCGAACCCGCCGCACCCAGCCATCACCGCCGGCGCGCACCCATTCCCGCATTCGCATCTGCTCGGCCTGTCGTCGCTGAAACCGTGGGAGATGCTGTTCCTGCTCGATGAAGCCGAACAATGGGTCGAACTCAATCGCGGAAAGGCCAAGCACGACAATCGCCTCGCGGGGCTGACGCAGATCAACGCCTTTTTCGAAAACAGCACGCGGACGCTGCTCAGCTTCGAAATCGCCGGCAAGCGACTTGGCGCCGATGTCGTCAATCTCGGCGTTGCGGGATCGTCGGTGAAAAAGGGCGAGACGCTGCTTGATACGGCGCTGACCCTCAACGCCATGCACCCCGATGTCATCGTCATTCGCCATGGCTCGTCGGGCGCGGTGCAGCTCATCGCCGAAAAGCTCGATTGCCCGGTGCTGAATGCCGGCGACGGTCGCCACGAACATCCGACGCAAGCGCTCCTACTTTCCACGTAGTAGCCTCTGGTTTTCCCGGCCAACTCCAGCGCCTTCAGCTTGTCAGTCAGTTTGAACTTGCGCGTATAGCCTACGGGCACGCGGTCTTCGCCCT
>JANNJH010000107.1:0-1604 GCA_031405775.1 Sphingomonadales bacterium
TTCGCCCGCGCCACGCGCGACGGCGACCCCGATACGATGGTCGCCGATATTCGCCATTTCGGCGATCTCGGCCGCAGCGAGATCCGCCGTCAGGCGGCGCTGGTGGCGCTTGAACTGCTGATGCCGGACGCCGCCACCGCCACGCCATAGACCGAGGCGGCGCGGGTTTCGAAGGCGTCCACCATCCGCCGGAAGGCTTCGTGGAAAAACATCCCCGCCAACCTTTCGAAAACCCTGTTCTTGAACTCGAAATCGACAGTGAAATCGATATCGCAGGCGCCATTGGGGGCGGCGCGAAACACCCAGTCGTTGTGCAGATGTTTCAGCGGCCCCGAAATATAATCGACATGGACCTTTGATGAAGGCGTCAGCGTCACTCGGCTGGTAAAGCGTTCGCGCACCATCTTGAAACCGACGATCATGTCGGCGGTGACGACGTTGCCTTCGATCTTGAGGATGCGCGTCGCCTGTATCCAGGGCAGGAACTCGGCATAGCGACCGATATCGGCGACCAGCGCGAACATCTGCTCCGGCGCAAAGGCCAGGCGCCGCGTTTCGGTGTGGCGCGGCATCCTAGCCCTGCTTGGCCGCTGCTTCGCCGCTCGCCTTCGCCTTCGCCTCAGCTTGCGTGCTCGCCTTCGCTCGGCTGGCCTGCATCTCGGCAAAATCCGCGCCGGCGTGATAGGACGATCGCGTCAACGGCGAGGCGGCGACCTGCAGGAAACCCTTTGACCTCGCCACCGCGGCATAGGCCGCGAACGTCGCCGGCGGCACGAATTCGATGACCTTGGCGTGTTTCGGCGTCGGTTGGAGATATTGCCCGACCGTGAGGAAATCGACCCCCGCCGAGCGCATGTCGTCCCAGACCTGGTGGAGTTCCTGCGCGGTTTCGCCCAAGCCCACCATAACGCCCGATTTGGTGAAGACCTGCGGGTTGAGGCTTTTCACCTGGTCGAGCAGCCGCAGCGAATGATAATAGCGCGCGCCGGGGCGGATCGTCGGATACAGGCGCGGCACGGTTTCAAGGTTGTGGTTATAAACGTCGGGCCCGGCGGCGACGATCATTTCCACCGCCGCCTTGGCCTTGTTACGGAAATCCGGCGTCAATATCTCGATCGTCGTGTTCGGCGCGTGCTTGCGCAATTCCTCGATGACACGGACGAACTGTCGCGCCCCGCCATCGGGAAGATCATCGCGATCGACCGAAGTGATGACGATATGTTCGAGCCCCAGCACCCCCGCCGCTTCGGCGACATGCGCCGGTTCGAGCATGTCGACCGGCCCCGGCATCCCGGTCTTGACGTTGCAGAACGCACAGGCGCGCGTGCAGGTATCGCCCAGGATCATCACCGTGGCGTGCTTCTGGCTCCAGCATTCGCCGATATTGGGACAGGCTGCTTCCTCGCAGACGGTATTGAGCTTCAACCGCCGCATCAACGCCCGGGTTTCGGCGAACACCGGCGAAGTGGGCGCGCGGACGCGCAACCAGTCGGGCTTGCGCGCGCGCAGTTCGCCGGATGGCGACAGGATGGCGGCGACGTTCACGGGGGAATCGTTCATGACGCCGGGATAGCGATTGTGAAGCCCGCTGCCAACGAAGAACG
>JANNJH010000108.1:0-18478 GCA_031405775.1 Sphingomonadales bacterium
GGTTGCCGCCGCGACCACCGCCTGCGATCATCGGCGCCCGCAGCACCGTCCAGCCAAAACCGCGTTCGGCGGCGCGCGCCCGCAGATGGTCTTCCTGACGGAAATAGAAATCGTCATGGGCGGGCCTTGGCAAGCTTTCGCGCAGCGGCACCGGGATATGGCCGCCAAGATGGACCCCATAGGCCTTGGTGCCATGAACCAGGCTGATATGCGCCAGCGGCGCGCCGGCATCGATCAGCGCATCGAGCAGATTGGCGAACATCGCACCGTTGCGCGCCGCGTGCCCGGGGTCGGTCCAGCTGGCGACAAGATCGCCCGGCGTCTCGTTGACGGCGGCATAGACGAGATGGGTGATGGCGCCGAGGCTCGGCGCGGCATCAAGGCACGCCGCGCGATCAAGCAGGTCGAGTCCACGATAATCGACGCCGGTGACCGGCCTTGCCGGCGGTGTCCGCGCCAGCCCGACGACCGGCGTCCCGGTCGCGGCAAAGCCCGCCGCCGCCGCAGCGCCGACCAGTCCCGAAGCGCCAGCAACGAGGACGCGCATCAGCGATCGTCGCGATCAACCATCGGACGCCGCCCGTCAGGCATCCCACAGCGCATGGAGGTGATCCGGCCCGCGCATCTGCATGCCGCGGATGACGGGCTTGGGATACGCCGGGTCGAGCCGCAAATTGGGCAGGTCGAGCAGCGCATCGACCGCGGCCTCGATCTCGATGCGGGCGATGTGCATGCCCAGGCACATATGCGGGCCAAAGCCAAAGCTCAGCACCGGGCGCAGCGGACGATCGATATCGAGTTCATCGGGGCGGTCATAGATTTTGGGATCGCGGTTTGCCGCCGCCGCGATGCACAGCGATACCGCCGTCCCGGCCGCGATGGCGGTGCCGCCGATATCCATGTCGCGCGCCGCCAGCCGGGCGAGATAGGCCGCGACCGGTTCGAGCCGCATCGTCTCGGTGATCGCCTTGCCGATCAGCGAGCGGTCGGCGCCCAGCCGTTCGAGCACAGCCGGATGTTCGAACAATTGCACCATCATGTTGGCGAAGGTCCGGCTGGTGGTTTCCGCCGCGGCCAGCAGTAACATGCGGACAAAGGTGGCGATTTCGGCGTCGGTGAATTTCTCGCCGTCCTTGTCGACGGTGAACAGAAATCCGATGAGGTCGTCACGCGGCGGCTCGGCGCGGCGCTGCGCGATGATCGGCAGCACATGCTCGAACAGCTTGCGCGCCGCGTCCATCGCCGCCGGGCCGGTCACCTTGCCCATCTCGGGATCGACCTGTGGCCCGGCCAGGATTGCCAGCGCCCAGCCGGCGAACTGCATGACCGCGCCGGGATTTTCGGGAAAGCCGAAGATCGCGTAAACGACGCGCACCGGGAACGGCAGGCCGAATTCGCGGACCAGGTCGGCGCCGCCATTGGGGCGCAGCTTGTCGATGAATTCGGTGCGGATTACCGGCCGCACCAGCGTATCGTTCAGGCGCTGGATAACCTGCATCGCAAAGGTCGGCGACAACAGGTTGCGCAACGCCTTGTGCTCGGCGCCGTCCATTCCGGTGATGAGCAGATTGTCGACCGCGGCGCCAAAGCCGTCGGCGTTGAGGCTGCTGCGCCAATTGACCGGATCGCGCAGCACCTTGATGACATCGTCATAGCGAAAGACCGTCATCACCTTGCGGCCGCTATTGGCATAATCGGCCTGCGACGGCACCCCGTAGCGCGCGAGGATATCGCCGGGCATCACCGGGCTTTGCTCGCGCAGCGCGGCGAGTTGCGGATAGGGGTCGGCCGGCGAGGTGCCGGTATAGGTGTCGCTGACCAGCGCGAAATCGGCCGCCATCTTGTCGAGCGTCGTCGGCGAAGTCGCCATCCCACTGCCTCCTGTCATCGTCGGCGCTTATCGGGCGAGCGCCGCCTCGATCGCGGCGACGACTTCGGGCGCGTCGGGTGCCATCGTCGGCGCGAACCGCGCGATGACGGTGCCGGCGCGGTCAACAAGGAACTTTTCAAAGTTCCACAGCACTTCGGGGTCCGCATTGGGCGTCATGCCGTGACTGCGCAGCGTGTCGCGGAACGCCTCGCCATCGCCTTGCGCTGTCGGGGCGGCGCTGGTCAGCGCCGTATAAAGCGGGTGCTTGTCGGCGCCGGTCACCGCGATCTTGGCGAACATCGGAAACGACACCGAAAAATTTGTGCGACAGAAATCGGCGATCTCGTCGTTGCTGCCCGGCTCCTGCGCGGCGAAATCATTGGCCGGAAAGCCGAGCACGGCAAAGCCTTGCGGGCTGAAGCGCGCGTGGAGCTTTTCCAGCTCGTCATACTGCGGCGTCAACCCGCATTTCGAAGCGACGTTGACGATCAGCGCAACCTTTCCGGCATAATCGGCCAAGGTCGCCGGAGCGTCGGTAATGGTGCGCAACGGGATATCCTGCAGGCCAGTCATCGGCGGCGTCCTTGCTTTGGTCGGGCCGTGCGCATGCTGCGACAGCCCTTGTGTCGTTTGAACTTATCGCAAGCCGCCGGAAAATCCACCCTGTCGCCGGAAAAATAATCGGCATTGCCGCCGAAGACACGCGCGACGGCGATCGATGCGCCGTCGCGCAGCTTCGGCGGATGACGCGCCCGCGCCGTCAGGCCGCAGCGGCCCCGCCCTCCGCGCCAACGCCCATTTTCTGCATCAGGTCGGCCATGTCGAGATACTCGCGCCAGGCCTTGATCAGTCCCTTGTCGTCGAGTTCATAGACCGCGACCATCTGGTGCGGGCACGGCCGGCCATAGATGATCGCGGTATCGGCACGCTCGGTCATCACCATCGTCTCGCTCGACAACATGTTGACGATGTTGCACTTGTTGTTGGTGGCAAAGGTCATCTGCCGCAGGATTTCTTCGCGCAGCGCCGGGCGGCCACGTATGACCGGACCACCCGGAATCCACAGCTGCCACACCGCGTCCTCGGACATCATCGAAAGGATCTTTTCGACTTGCGGCTTTTTTTCGAGGCTGCCGTCGCCCCAGGCATCGCAAAAGTCGCGGATAAAGTCCTCTTGAACTTGTCCCATGTCGTGCTCCTGCGGCTCTATCCTGCGGAATTGCTGTTTTTCCACGATAGGTGCGGGCGCGAGCGGCAGACCTGCCGGCGGGCAGGACTGCGGACGGGCCTTCGGGGCGCCAATGACCCTGCCGCGGTTGCGGACAGGAGCATTTGATGGGACGTCTGCAAGCCAAGGTCGCGGTCATCACCGGCGCCGCATCGGGGATCGGCCGCGCCACGGCGCTGCGCTTTGCCGCCGAAGGCGCGAAGGTCGCGGTGGTCGATATCAACGGGCCGGGTGCCGAGGATGTCGTGGCCGAAATCGCGGCGGCGGGCGGCACGGCGATCGCGCTGACCGTCGATGCCGGGGTCGAGAGCCAGTTGGCGGCGATGGTCGCCGATAGCGTCGCGGCGTTCGGCCGGATCGATATCCTGTTCAACAACGCCATCAATACCGCGGCGGCCAAATCGCCATCCGAGAATGACTTCTTTGCTTTCGACGCCAGCGTTTTCGAAGCGATCGTCAGGGTCAATGTGCTGGGTGGGGTGCTGGCCTGCAAATACGCCATACCGCACATGATCGCCCAAGGTGGGGGTTCGATCCTGTTCACCTCGTCGACCAGCGCTTTTGGTGGCGATGTCGCGCAATTCTCCTATGGCGCGTCCAAGGCGATGGTGAACTGGTATGTGAAAACCATCGCCACCAGCTTTGGAAAGCAGAATGTCC
The DNA here is from genome assembly GCA_031405775.1 of Sphingomonadales bacterium. Lineage (GTDB taxonomy): Bacteria > Pseudomonadota > Alphaproteobacteria > Sphingomonadales > Sphingomonadaceae > Sandarakinorhabdus. Next base: position 3,759 of record JANNJH010000108.1, read on the forward strand.
GCTGCAACGGCATCGTCCCCGGCGTCATCCAGACACCGGCGATGAAGGCCTGGGCCAATGCCGAGATGACCGAGGCGTTCCTCAAGATCCAGCAGGTGCCACGGCTCGGCGAGCCCGAGGATATCGCGGCGCTGGCGCTGTTCCTGGCTTCGGACGAGGCGGCATACCTCAATGGCGGGCTGTATTTCGCCGACGGCGGCATCACCGCGCCATTGCCGTTCGTCCAGCTCCAGCGCGATTTCTTCCTGCCCAAAGCCTGAATCGAAACGCCGCGCCGGTCAGCGCCGGTTCAGGCAAAGCCTGTCATATCGCCAACAGAATATGACTTGGAGAATGACCATGCGCCTGTCATCGTCACTTGTCGCGGCGGCCTTGCTGGTCGCCGCGGGTTCGGCGCAGGCCGCCGATCGCAGCCCCGAAGCCGAGCTCGCCCGGGCCGTCGAAGGCCGGGTCGCCGGCCCGCCGGTCGACTGTATCGAGCTGCGCGATATCCGGTCGAGCCGGATCATCGACCGCACGGCAATCGTCTATGAAGTCTCGCGCGGGACACACTATATAAACCGGCCGGAATCGGGGGCATCGTCGCTGCGATCCGGCCTGACGCTGGTCACCGACACCCATTCGCCACGGTTGTGCAGCGTCGATATCGTCAGGCTTTACGACCCGACGGCAGGCATGCAGATGGGGTCGATCGGGCTTGGCAAGTTCGTGCCCTATCGCAAGCCGCCGCGGCCATAAGCCGGTAGCCGCGCGGCGAAGGCGGCGCCGATCGCCGCCGCCACCAGCAGGCCGACCTGTAACCCGAACGAAATGGAATAGCTGCCGGACCGCGTGAACAGCACGCCGGCCAGCAGCGGCAACCCGACGGTGAACGGCAGGTTCATCAGGCTCCAGAAGCCGAGCGCGCCGCCGAACGCCGCGGTGCCGAAACGCTGCGACAAGGCCATGCCGAGCGCCGCCATCATGCCGCCGGCGTTGATCCCGATCAGGCTGACCAGCAGGAACAGCGGCCCAAAGCCGAACGGCAGCAGCAACCCGCCCCACAGCAGCGCCTGCACGCCGCAATTGACCGCGAGCGCCCAGCCGCCGCCAATGCGATCCGCCAGCCAGCCATAGCCCAGCGATCCGGCCATGCCGGCGACCCCCAGCACCGACATCAGCATTGCGGCCTCGCCGACCGGAATGCCGCGCCCGGTCGCCACCGCCATGATATGCGTGACCAAAGTCGCGCCCCCGGCACCGAGCACGGCCGCGGCAAGCCCGAAGCTCCAATAGCCGCCATCGCGCAGCAGCGGCGCGATGGCAAAGGCCGGGGCTGTCTCGGTTGCCAGTTCGCCGCCCAGCGGTTGCTGGCCGATCTGTTCGGGCCGGTCGATGACCAGCGCCAGCAGCGGGATGGCGAGCAGCATGATGCCCGCCATCGCCAAATAAAGCCCGGCAAGCCCGATCCGCGGCAGCATTGCGGCACACAGCATCGGCGCCACCGCGACGACCAGCGGCATGTTGACAATGCCGATGGCGCGGCCTCGCCCGGTGACATACCAATTGGCCACCAGCGCCGATGGCACCGCGATCCCCATCAGCGCCACGCCCGGCCCGACCAGCAATCCATAGGCCGCCAGCAAGGTGCCGATGCCCGGTGAAAACGCCGCCGCCGCATAGCCGCCAGCGCACATCAGCGCACCGGTGATCATCAAGGCGCGGATCGAGAAAAGGGTAAGCAACCGGCCGACGAATGGCGACAGGATGCCGATCGCCAGGATGACCAGCGACGCCCCGGCGGCACTCAACGCTCGCTCGACATGCTTGTCGTGCTCGATCGCCACCAGCAGGGTGCCGAACGAGCCGAACATCAACCCGGTGGCGAGATTTTGCGCCAGCGCCGCCAGCAGCATCATCCGCCGGCCAAGAAAGCCGCGCGCCAGTTCGGCCTTCAACTGACGCGCCCGAGATAGGCGCGATAGCGCGCCGCCTGTTGCGCCCGGCGCCCGTCGGCGTCGACGAAGCGCGTGCCATCGGGCAGGCGGCGCCGCAGATCGGCCAATGGCACCACCGCCGCCGTGACGCTGCCGGCCAAGGCGATTCCGGGCGGCAAATGTTGCCAGCGCAGCAGGATCGATCCCGCCGCATGGCCGCCGCTGTCGAGCCAGTTCCACACCCCCGGATCGGCCCGCGAGATCACCCAGCGATAGCGGTCATCGGCATCGGGGGTCGCCTGCATATGGTTGAGGCTGCTGGTATGATGGCGATAGTCGAATGAAATCATCCACATGTCGGCGATCTGGATGCCGACATAGCGCGCCCCGAGGCGATCGGCGGTGATCAGCAGTGCCTCGTCATCGGCGAGGGTATAATAGCCCAGCGTCGCCACCTGCGTCACCAGTCCGCCGCGCGACGCCGATGCCACCGGCTCGGGCAGGGTGTTGACCGGCGCCGCTTCGCACATGCCGTGCTGGACATGCCGGAGGAAAAAGCCGGCGATCACGGCGCCAAGCTGCGCCGCGCGCTTTGCGGCTCGCCCAGCGTCATAATCGTCGAGGGCGACGCTGCCGACCGGCGCAATCGCCAATGCGGTCGGGCGTTCGGCGGCCCAATCGACCAGCGTGTCGCGGACTTGCAGGGTACGGGCGCCGGCGATGCACAGATGGTTGCGACGACCGGCGCTGGGCGTGTCATCGACGCTGATGACAAAGCCGCCATCGGCATCGACATCGATGCTGTCGGGGCTGATGACGCCGACGACATCGGCGGCGATATTCTCGCCGATCTGGCCGGGCAGCGCGCAGATGCTGAAATCGCCGGGCCGTGGCGCGAAGAAGCGGCCGCGGATTTCATAGCGCCAGGTCGGATCGATGGCGGCAATCCGGTAGCAATTGTCGGGATTGTCCTGCCCGAAACGGCTGCCGGGAACGTCGATCCCGAGCCAGCGATGTGGTTGCGCCAGCGTCCAGACGAAGCGCGGATGATGCGGCGTCTCGCTCGCCGCCATCAAGGCGGCGTGGTAGAAATGTTCGGCGACGCTTTGCGCGATCAACGCCTCCTGATCGGGCAGCGCGGCGTTGACGTCGGCGTGGAACAGCGCGGCCGTCGCTGCCATCGCGGCGGCAACGTCCGGGCTGGCGTGGATCGCCAGCGCGCGCGTCTCGATCAGCGCCTGTTGCGGGTTGGCGAGGGTGGCGCTCAACCGGCGGGCCTTGCGAAGGCATCATTGCCCCAGACCGGCGGCACATCGGCAAGCGTCAGGATTCCGGGCTTGGCCGCAACGACATAAGGCACGGCATGGATGGCATGCATCGCGGTCGCCATGCAGGCATCGTCGGTCGGCATGGCGCTGTCATGCGCGCCGATCTCGATCCGCGCCGAAATTTCCGGCTCGCCCTCCAGCTCGATGATCCAGCCGTGCCCGGTCGGCCAATCGGGCGCCAGATCGGGGGCCATCCGGGTGAAATGCTGCAAGACGATGCGCTCGCGGCCTTGCGAGATGACACGCACGCCGAAGTTCATCGCGCCGACGGTTCCGGCCGGAATCACCCCCGCCGCAACATGCAGGTCACGGTCGGTGACGACGACATTGCGGAAATTCTCGATGCGGTCGATCGGGATACCCAGCGCATCGGCCATCAACATCCCCGAATGCCGCCAGGTCTCGCCAACGAGTTCGACATTGGCGAACGCCGGGGTTGGATCGTCGGGGGCATAGCCAAAGCCCATCAGGTCGAACATCTGGAACTTGCTGGGATATTTATCGTACGACAGGGTTTCGGAGGCGACCAGCCGGTCGCAGCGGCGCGCCAGCCGCGACAATAGCAGCGGCACCGATTCGGCAAAGAACCCCGGCATGACGCCAAGCCCGTGGAAGGTCGATCCGCCGTCTTGGCAAGCCTTGACGATCGCGCCTTCAAGCACCGGACCCAGCGATTTTGGATAGATGAAGTTCGCCGCCGTGGTGATGACATTCTTGCCCGATGCGAGCAGCGCGCAGATATCGGCATGGCTGGCGGCGACATCGTTTTCGGCGCCGGCGAGGAACAGCACGCAATCGGCCTTGGTCGCCAAAATCGCTGCGCGGTCGTTGGTTGCGATGACGCCCAAGGGCGCGATGCCGGCGATGTCGCCAAGGTCCTGGCCGGCCTTTTCGGGGTTGTAGACAAAGCCGCCGACGATTTCATAGGCCGGGCGGCGTTCGGCGGTGGCGCGCACCACCATCTTGCCGGTGTGCCCTGTCGCCCAGTGGATGACGCGATATGCCATTTGCCTATCCTAAATTTCGAAGCGGTCGCAATATTCGGCGAAGGTCGCGCGCAGCCGTTCGCGCGTCAGCCCGTATTTTTCCATCGAATATTCGAACTTGCCATAGCGATCGGCGCGGCCGGCCGGATCATTGAGGCGCGCCTGAATTTTTTCGGCATAGCTGTTGGTGAACGGAATCCCGCGCGCCTCGTAGATCGGCGCGATCACCTTGGCGGGGTCGGCAATCAGGTCGCGGAACTTGATATGGTGGACGCGGGCATCGGCGGTCGCCGGGCTGGCGAGGATATAATCCACCCCGGCCTTGAGTTGCGCCACCAGCGCATCGGGGTCGACCTTGTACATGCCGCCATTGAACGGCTTATACTGGATTTCGAGAATTTCGAGCAGCGAGGCGACATATTCCTCGGGCGCGCGGTGGGTCCAGAAGCACACGGCATCGGGATAGACCTCGAGCAGCGCCGGCATGATGTAATGGTGGACGACGCCCTTGCCGACCCAGCGCCGCGTCGGGGTTTTCCACTGGAATTGCTTGAGCATGTTCTTGTGGAACTGCATCGCCAGCACCGGATCGCGCGGCGGCAGCGCCTGCGGCATGTTCGGCACCTTGAGCAGTTGCAGCGGATAGACCATGTGGAAATCGAGCGAATAGACATATTCGTCCTCGGCTTCCGAATTGCCGCGCTGGTCGAGATAGGGATGCGCCGCCATCATCCGCGGCGACTTGCCGACCATGTAATCGACATAGCGATCCTGGTCGGCGCGCGCCGCCGCATCGAAAGCCGGATCGAGACCGCGCGGCGGCGAGGGGTTCTGCACCTCGGAATAGACCGGCGTGCGATGGCCTTCGTCGAGCGTCAGCATCATCTGGGCAAAGGTCGTGCCGGCGCGGGCGCTGCCGATGACGAAGAACGGCTGCTTGATCTCCCCACCCAGAATCTCGGGGTGCTGGTGCCAATCGCGCGCGACTTGCAGCCGCTTGGTCACCATGGCTTCGAGCTGGGCGACGGCGGCGGGAAAATCGGCATCGGCGATGCGGCCGAAATCGTTCATCAGCCCGATCATGTAATGGAAACGCTCGGCCACGCCTGCGTCGACATAGGCTTCGAGGCCGCCGGCTGCCGATCGCTGCAACATCGCGTCGGCATCAAGGGCGTGCGAAGTCACCAGGGTTGCTGTCCTTTCCGGCCATCCGACTTTGCGTCGCAACAGGTTCGATGCCGCCGACTATCAGGGCCGAACCGCATGGCCGTGCCTGTCGGAAGATAGCGCCGGACATTCCGGGCCTGCCGCCCGAAAGGCGCCAGCATCGCACGCCGTCGCCAGCCTCGACACTTGCGCTACGCGAACCCGGATCGGAGCTTCGATGTTCAAGACCAGAGATGACGCAATCCTGCTGATCGGCGTCGGCGATGTGATGATCGCCCGGCATGACGACAGCCTGCTCGATCCGGCGGCGGCGGTGCTCAAGGCCGCCGATATCAGCTTTGGCAATTGCGAATGGCCTTATGCCGAGGAAGCCGGCGACATCCATCCGGTCGAGGCGCATCTCAACGACGATGTCGAAGGCGAGGAACTGTTCCTGCCCGGCGATCCCGAAAGCGTGCGGATGATGGGCCGCCAGGGCTTTGACGTGATGTCCTTTGCCAACAACCATTGCCTGCACGGCGGCTATCGGGCGTTCCTGCGGACAATGGCGATCATGCGGGAATCGGGGATCGCACCCGTCGGCGCCGGCGACAATATCGCCGAGGCGCTTAGCCCGGTCTATGTCGAACGGCAGGGCGTGACGGTGGCCTTTGTCGGCTGCACCGCGGCGCTGCTGCCGGGCACCCACGCTGGTCGCCGCACGCCGGGGGTCGCGCCGCTGCGCCGCCACAGCTATTTCCGCAATCCCAACTGGAACGACTGGGGCCTTAACCCGCAGGTCGGCACGCTGGTCGATCGCGACGATCTGGCGGCGGTTTGCGCCAGCATTGCACAGGCGCGGGCGCGGGCGGAGGTGGTGGTCGTCAGCGCCCATTGGGGCCTGATCGAGGACCGCGCGGCAATCGGCGATTATCAGCGCGAGGCCGCCCATGCCTTCATCGACGCGGGCGCCGACCTGATCCTTGGCCATGGCACGCTGATGACCAAGGGGGTCGAAGTCCATAAGGGCAAGGCGATCTTTTATTCGCTCGGCAAGTTTTTGATGAAGGGACCGCGACCAACCGGCGATGTTCCGATCGGCACCACCGCGTCGGTTGGCCAGGAGCCCCGCAAGGGCATCGCCGCGGTCATCGAGATCGCCGACGGCGGCATCGTCCGGGTGGCCTTTGCGCCGACCTTTGCCGACGCCGACTCGCGCCCGTCGTTCCTCGCGGCGAGCGACCCGATGTTCACCGAGATCGCCGGTGACATCGAGCGGATCAGCGCTGCGGCAAACCTTGAGGCCCGGTTTTCGATTAAAGGCGATCTTGTCGTCATCGGGTGACGCGGCGCCCGATAGTCGCGGGCCAGAGCGTGATGTGTCGGGCTGGAAACACGGTGCAGCGATGGTTCTACATTTGCTGCCGCGTTCCTATCGCAGCCGATGATAGAGGTTCTCTATCAACCATGAAGCGAGTCGATTTGACCTGACTTCGGGGCCGGGCCTAAAGTCCTCAGCGATGCGCACGACCACCGAAACACAGGGATTGGGTCCCGACGAGACCGGCGGCGCCGCTGCCCCCGTTCCCGCCTATGCCGAGGCGATCGCCCGCTTTCTGACCGGCGACGCGGATGCGCGCGGCGCGTTGCTGCCGCTGCTTCACGCATTGCAGGAAAACTTCGGTTATATCGACGACGCGCTCGTGCCGCAGGTCGCCGACGCATTGAATCTGAGCCGCGCCGACGTTCATGGTGTCGTCACTTTCTATCACGACTTCCGCCGCCGCCCTGCCGGGCGGCATGTGGTGAAGCTTTGCCGCGCCGAGAGCTGCCAGGCGCGCGGCGGACGCGCGATCGAGCAGGCCGCGGTTGAGCGGCTCGGCGTGGCGATGGGCGCGACCAGCGCCGATGGCCGGGTGACGCTGGAGCCGGTCTATTGCCTTGGCCTGTGCGCGACCGGACCCAATGCGATGGTCGACGGCGTGCCGGTGTCGCGGATCGATGGCGCGAGGCTCGACCGGCTGGTCGCGCAGCTGGCGGCATGAGCCGCGTTTTCATCAGCGGCGACATGGCCTCGGTCGCGCTCGGCGGCGACGAAGTGGCCGCCGCCTTCGCAAAGGCTGGTGCCGAGGTCGTTCGCACCGGTAGCCACGGCCTGTTCCGCATCGAGCCGCTGGTCGAGGTGGAAACGCCCCAGGGTCGGATCGGCTATGGGCCAGTCCGACCCGACGAGGTTGCCGCCGTGCTCGACGGCAGCCACCCGAATCGCCTTGGAAAGATCGCCGATCTGCCCTTCTTCACAACACAGCAGCGCTTTACCTTCGCGCGTTGCGGCGTGATCGATCCGGTCGATATCGCCGATTATGCAGCGCATGGCGGTTGGGTCGGCCTCGACGCCGCCCGGGCGCTGGGGCCGGCGGCAGTCGTGGCGATCGTCAAGGAATCTGGCCTGCGCGGCCGCGGCGGGGCGGGATTTCCGACCGGGATCAAATGGCAGACCGTGCTCGAAGCGAGCGGATCGGAGAAATTCATCGTCTGCAACGCCGACGAAGGCGACAGCGGCACCTTCGCCGATCGTATGCTGATGGAAGGCGATCCCTATTGCCTGATCGAGGGCATGGCGATCGCGGCGCACGCCGTCGGCGCCGGTCACGGCTATGTCTATATCCGCTCCGAATATCCTTTTGCCGTCTTGGCAGTGCGCGAGGCGATTGCGCGCTCGGCCGCTCGCATCGCGCCCTTCACGATCGAGGTCCGCGTCGGCGCCGGCGCCTATGTCTGCGGCGAGGAAACCGCACTGCTCGATTCGATCGAGGGCAAGCGTGGCCAGGTCCGCGCCAAGCCTCCGCTGCCTGCCGTCGCCGGGCTGTTCGGCAAGCCGACCGTCATCAACAATGTGCTGAGCCTGGCCGCCGTGCCCTTCATCCTGGCGAACGGCGCCAAGGCCTATGCCGAGGTCGGATTCGGCCGATCGCGCGGCACCATGCCGGTCCAGCTCGCCGGCAATGTCCGCAATGGCGGGCTGTATGAAATCAGCTTCGGCATTACGCTGGGCGAGCTGGTCGAAACGATCGGCGGCGGCACCGAGAGCGGACGCCCGGTTCGCGCCGTGCAGGTCGGCGGCCCGCTCGGCGCCTATTTCCCGCCTTCGATGTTTCACCTGCCCTTCGACTATGAAAGCTTCACCGCAGCCGGCGGACTGATCGGCCACGCCGGGATCACCGTGTTCGACGATACCGTCGACATGGCGAAGATGGCGCGCTTCGCGATGGAGTTCTGCGCGGTCGAAAGCTGCGGCAAATGCACGCCCTGCCGGATCGGCTCGACCCGCGGCGTCGAGACGGTGGACCGGATCATCGCGGGCGATCGCATCGACGACAATCTGGAGATTCTGCGCGATCTCTGCGACACGATGAAATACGGCTCCCTGTGCGCGCTCGGCGGCTTCACGCCCTATCCGGTCCTCAGCGCGATCGAGCATTTCCCCGAGGATTTCGGCGGCGCGACCGCGCTGCCCGTGGCTGCGGAGTAGCGACATGGCATGGCGCCGCGAGATCGATCTGGGCACCAAGCCCGCACTCGGGCAAATGCTGTCCCTCACGATCGATGGCCAAAAGATCGAGGTGCCTGACGGCACGTCCGTGATGCGCGCCGCGGCGTTAATGGGGACCAACATCCCCAGGCTCTGCGCGACCGACAGTCTGGAAGCCTTCGGCTCGTGCCGCCTGTGCCTTGTCGAGGTCGAGGGCCGGGCAGGCTATCCCGCGTCGTGCACGACCCCTGTCACGCGCGGCATGGTCGTTCACACCCAGACCGAGAAACTGAAAAAGCTTCGCCGCGGCGTCATGGAGCTTTATATTTCCGATCACCCGCTCGATTGCCTGACCTGCGCCGCCAATGGCGATTGCGAATTGCAGGACCAGGCCGGCGCGGTCGGTCTGCGCGAAGTGCGGTACGGCACGACCGGCGCCAGCCATCTCGGCCAGCCCAAGGACACATCCAACCCATATTTCGATTTCGACCCATCGAAATGCATCGTCTGTTCGCGTTGCGTGCGAGCCTGCGACGAAGTACAGGGCACTTTCGCGCTGACCATCGACGGGATGGGTTTCGGCAGCAAGGTCGCCGCGAGCCAGGGCGAAAGCTTCTTTTCCAGCGAATGCGTTTCCTGTGGCGCCTGCGTTCAGGCCTGTCCCACAGCGACGCTGATCGAGAAGAAGGTCGTCGAGGTCGGCACGCCCGACACCGCGATCGTCACGACCTGCGCCTATTGCGGCGTCGGTTGCACGTTCCGCGCCGAGATGCGCGGCGAGGAGCTGGTTCGCATGGTGCCGTGGAAGCAAGGCAAGGCCAATCACGGACATAGTTGCGTGAAGGGCCGTTTCGCCTGGGGCTATGCCAACCACAAGGAACGCATCCTCAATCCGATGATTCGCGCCTCGATCGACGATCCCTGGCGCGAGGTCAGCTGGGACGAAGCGTTCCGTTACACGGCGTCCGAATTTGCCCGGATTCAGGACCATTACGGCAAACGCTCGGTCGGTGGCATCACGTCGAGCCGCTGCACCAACGAGGAAACCTTCCTCGTCCAGAAGCTGATCCGCGCCGGCTTCGGCAACAACAATGTCGATACCTGCGCCCGCGTCTGCCACTCGCCGACCGGCTATGGCCTGAAGACGGCGTTCGGCACCTCGGCCGGCACCCAGGATTTCGACAGCGTCATGACGGCCGATGTCGTCGTGATCATCGGCGCCAACCCGACCGACGGCCACCCTGTCTTCGCCAGCCAGCTCAAGCGCCGGCTGCGCCAGGGCGCGCAATTGATCGTCATCGATCCGCGCCGCACCGATATCGTCCGCAGCCCGCATATCGAGGCGGCCGAGCACCTCGCGCTGCGCCCGGGTACCAATGTCGCGGTGCTGACCGCGATGGCGCACGTGATTGTAACCGAAGGCCTGGTCGACGAGGCGTTCGTCCGCACACGCTGCGACTGGTCCGAGTTCGAGGACTGGGCAGGGTTCGTCGCCGACAAGCGCCACAGCCCGGAGGCAACCGAGCTGATGACGCAGGTGCCCGCCGCCAATTTGCGCGCGGCGGCAAGGCTGTATGCGACCGGCGGCAACGGGGCGATCTATTACGGCCTGGGCGTCACCGAGCACAGCCAGGGGTCGACCACCGTGCTCGCCATCGCCAACCTGGCGATGGCGACGGGCAATCTTGGCCGTGACGGCGTCGGCGTCAACCCGCTGCGCGGCCAGAACAACGTCCAGGGCGCCTGCGACATGGGCAGTTTTCCGCACGAGCTGTCGGGCTATCGCCATGTCACCGACGATGCCGCGCGCGAGATGTTCAAGGAATTGTGGGGCGTCGAGATCGATCGTGAGCCCGGCCTGCGCATCCCCAACATGCTCGACGCCGCGGTCGATGGCACTTTCAAGGGTATTTATATCCAGGGCGAGGACATCCTCCAATCGGACCCGGACACCCGCCACGTTTCGGCCGGCCTCGCCGCGATGGAATGCGTCGTCGTCCAGGACCTGTTCCTCAACGAGACCGCCAATTACGCGCATGTCTTTTTGCCGGGTTCGACCTTCCTTGAGAAGAACGGCACCTTCACCAACGCCGAGCGCCGCATCCAGCGTGTCCGCAAGGTGATGCAGCCCAGGAACGGCCTTGAGGATTGGGAGATCACGCAGCGCCTCGCCCAGGCGCTCGGCTATGACATGAATTATGCCCATCCGTCGCAGATCATGGACGAGATCGCCGCGGTGACGCCGACGTTCGCCAGCGTCTCCTACGCCAGACTCGACGCGCTCGGCTCGATCCAGTGGCCGTGCAACCAGACCGCCCCCGAGGGCACCCCGGTGATGCATCTCGGCGGCTTTGCGCGCGGGCGTGGCAAGTTCGTGCGTACCGAATATGTCGCGACCGAGGAGCGTGCCGGCCCGCGTTTTCCGCTGCTGCTCACCACCGGACGCATCCTCAGCCAGTATAATGTCGGCGCCCAGACCCGCCGCACCGAGAACAGCCGCTGGCACGACGAGGATCGTCTGGAGATTCATCCGCACGACGCCGAGCAACGCGGCATCCTCGACGGCGACTGGGTCAAGGTCGTCAGCCGCGCCGGCGAAACGTCGCTGCGCGCGCTGATCACCGATCGCGTCGCGGCGGGCGTGGTCTATACGACCTTTCACCACCCGGGCACGCAGGCAAATGTGATCACCACCGACAATTCGGACTGGGCGACCAATTGTCCCGAATACAAGGTCACGGCAGTTCAGGTCGGCCGGTCCAACGGACCGACCGACTGGCAGGACCGCTACGAGGAACGATCGCGCCTGTCGCGCCGAATCCAGCCCGTCGCCGCCGAATGAGTCGGACGATCGACAAGCTCGTCCGCATGGTGAACCAGATCGCGAACGAGTTCGAGCACCAGCAGGGTGCGAATGCCGCCATGGCGACATGGGACCATCTGTGGCACTTCTGGGATCCTCGCATGTGCGCCCAGATCATCGTCCATCTGGATCGCGGCGGTGCGGGGTTGGGCGATACCAGCCGCCGAGCGATCGCGATGCTGCGCGATGACGGCACCCCCGTGTCACAGACGCCCGCCACGGACTTTTCCGCGGGCGCGACCGGCGAAGACCTATCGGACGCGGGATGATCGGTCCCGCCATGTCATTGGCGTTCACGCGGATCAGTTCGTCCGGCGAGCGCAGCGCCGAGCGGCGCAGCGTTGCGGTCGAAGCGCCGATTTCGGTCGAGTTCAACGGCATCGGCTATGCCGTGATGATGGCGACCCCGACCGACCTTGAGGATTTCGCCATGGGGTTTGCGCAGAGCGAGCGGCTGGCGGATCGGCCGAGCGACATCGTCGCTGTCGAGCATCACCTTTCGCCGGCCGGCCATGTGCTGCGCATCACGCTGGCGCCGACACGCACCGACCGGTTGGTTGAACGCGTACGCCGCCGCGTCTCCGACTCCTCGTGCGGCCTGTGCGGCATCGAGAATCTCGAGCAGGCGCTGCGTCCCCTGCCCAAGGTGACGCCCGTAGCAGCGGTCAGCGATGCGGCAATATTCAAGGCGCTTTCGCAGTTGCGCGACTTGCAGCCGCTCAACCGCGAGACGGGGGCCGTCCATGCAGCGGCGCGATGTTCGGCCGACGGCACCGTCGTTCTGGTCCGCGAAGATGTCGGTCGCCACAATGCGTTCGACAAGCTTATCGGGGCGATGGCCCGTGCCGGCGTGGGGTGGGACGACGGTTTCGCGCTTTTGTCATCACGCTGCTCCTACGAACTGGTCGAAAAGGCCGCGTTGTCCGATTGCCCGATGCTCGTGACAATTTCGGCGCCGACAAGCCTTGCGGTCGAGCGAGCGCAGGAGGCCGGCATCCGGCTTGTCGCTCTGGCGCGAACAGATGCCATGCTGGAGGCAATTTGACCGATCTCGGTTCTATCGTCGGATTGACCTAAATCGACGAATCGCCTTTTGAGGTGAATTTTCTGGTGATCCGCTGAAGAGTCGTCGGGCGATCGTACGATCGCCAGCTCTGATCAATCCCAGCCTTTGGCGATCAATCCAGAGGCTGCCGGCGCCGAAGCAAACTGCCGAAGCGACCGGAGTGTCAAATCGCGTCCAATAACGGCTCTGACTCACTTTCCGTGCAGCGACCATCGTCATGCGGCCATCAATCGGGCTTTGAGGAGATCGAGGTTGGCGCGGCCATACATCTGGCGTTTGACGAGCTTCAGACGAGTGATCTGGCCTTCGACCTGACCGCTTGACCAGGGTTCGACGATTGCAGCGCGGACCGCCGCCTGGTCGGTTTCGATCCCGGCTGCGAATGCGGCGAGGTCGCTGGTCCTGGCCGCCGCGATCCACGGTTCGAGCTTCTCCGGCGTTCTGGTTCGCATCATGGCGTGGAACTGGTCCATCAGCGATCGAGCCTCGATCAGCGCGGGACTGGCGGTTTCCACGATCGCATTGACCATGGCGACGCGCGCCGATGCGCTGCTCCGCTCGCTGGTAATGTCGCGTGCGATGCTGCGGGCGCTGACGCTGGCGCCGGCGGGCTGACCTGTCTTCTCGTCGCGGCGGCGCTTTGTCGCCCATTCCGTCACGACACGCAGGCCACCCATGAAGCCTGCTGCTCGCATCCGCCGCCAGAGCTCTGAACCGTTGCGGCAGCCGGCATCCCATTCGGCCTCCAGGCGCAGCTGCCAAGGGTCGAGGCTGCTCTGCCGGCTTCGGAATATGTCATGACGCACACCGCGCAGGATGCGCCTTACCGTCTGGCGGGCGATCCCCGTGGCCCGTGCGATCTGCTTGATCGGGGTTCCGGCGGACGCCAGAGCTTCCACCTGCGCGTTGATAGCCGTGCGTGCCAGTGCGCCTTCCCACTGCAGTCGCTCGGCGCGCGTCAACGTGGCGGGGTCGATGGCGGCGTTTGGCGCCAATGCCTTGCGTAGTCGGGGAAGCTCGGCACGCACAACCTGCAGGAAGGCTGCGGACGCATTCTCGAACAGATGCCAACGGTCGGCCACCTGTATGGCCTGCGGCGCGGCGGCATTAGCCGCGGCGCCGTAGCTCGCCCCTCGGTCCCGGCAGATCACTTCGACCTGGCGGTTGGCTCGGAAGCAATTGGCAACGGTCTCGAGCTCGCGATCCGGCAGGATATCGATCACGGTGCGCCGCTCGAGATCAACGACAATGCTTCCATAGCGGTGGCCGCGGCGCCAGGCGAAGTCATCAATGCCGATCACGCGCGGACCAGCCTTGGGGCCAAGGCTGGCATTGGTTGGCAAGTGGGACGCTGTGCGACGGATGGTACGCAGCAGCGTGTCCTTCGAACACGGCGCTGCCAGTCGCGCCATCATGCGCGAGCCCGGCCTGCCGCCCAGGGCGATTCCGACAGCATGCACCACCTGATCGCATCGTGCCGATCGGCGGCCGTGCCGCCTGCCGATCTGTCCGCCAATATCTTCGCTGAAGGTCGTGCGGCGACAGCCAAGCGTGGCGCACCGAAAGCGGCGCACCGTCAGCAAGATCGCCATCGCCCGACCGCCGACGGGCAGATCGGCCAGAGTCCGGACATAGCGGCTGTGGCAGGACCGCGACAAGGTTCCACATTCGGGACAGCCGGCCTCGATCGAAGCAAGACGACCGCTGACCAGAATGCGATCGGTGCCGACGTCCTGATGCTCAACAACAATGCCGGGCGGAACCAGCCCCAGCCCCTCGATCGATCTGCGCATGAAAAGTCGGGCCTCCAACGCCCAAGCCCTTCATTGCCCCGATCCATGGCCGCCGCCCGGTCAAATCTGCACGGAAAGTGGGCCAGAGCC
>JANNJH010000109.1:0-1814 GCA_031405775.1 Sphingomonadales bacterium
TCGCGGTTTTGGCGACATGGGTGGCCCCAGGGGTGGCCGCCCCAAAATCGATTAATTTCTCTACACGAATTCTTTGTGGCGGCGGTTCTTTTTCGCCTCCGCAAGACGGATCAGGCGAGAAAGACGCCCTTGCCGCTCGCCTGCTTGTCGAACGCGCGATAGGCTTCTGCCGCATCGTCGAGCCTCCAGCGGTCGGTGAACAGCGCGTCGACCGGCAGGCCGTGATCGGCGATGAACCGCGTGCAATCGGCCTGGCCGACGGTGGAGAACGTCCACGACCCGATGATCGTCAGTTGCTTGCGCATGATGTCGGGACTGACGTTGAGCGTAACATCGCCGCCTTCGCCGACGAAGCAGACGACGCCCCATTGCGCCGACGATCGCACCGCGCCAAGGCGCCCCGCCGACGCCCCTGACGTGTCGACAGCCTTGGAAACGCCCTTGCCGCCCGTCAGCGCATGGATCGCCTCGACGGGGTCGACGGCGCTGGCATCGATGACATGCGCCGCGCCGAATTCCAGCGCCCGGTTGACCCGATCGGCGCTGATATCGACCGCGATTACCCGTGCACCCATGGCATTGGCCAATTGCGTCGCCGATAGCCCGACCGGCCCCTGGCCAAAGATCGCCACCGTATCGCGCGCCGTGACGTTGATCCGCACCAGCGCGCCAAAGGCGGTGCCGGTGCCGCAGGAAATGGCGGAACCGGTGGAAAACGACAGTTCGTCGGGCAACGCCACCAGCGTGCTCGCCGGCACCTTCATGTAATCGGCATGGCCGCCATGCCCGGTAATGCCAAAGACCACCGCGCCCGCCTCGCACATCTGCGTCCAGCCGGTGCGGCAGTTGGGACAGACGGTGCAGCCCTGGTAGTGATGGACCATCGCCCGGTCGCCGATCCGCACGGTGCGCGGGTCGACTTCCTTGCCGATGGCGACGACGACACCGCAAGGTTCGTGCCCGGCGATGATCGGCTTGCCACTGTCCTTCAGCCCGAGCGCGGCAAAGGCGGCCCCAACGGCTGGGCGATAGAATTTGAGATCGCTGCCGCACATGCCCGAGGCCTTGATCTCCAGCACGACTTCGTTCGGCCCCGGCACCGGATCGTCGAAATGAGCGAGTTCGAGTGTGCTGTTACCCGTGAACACGACACCGCGCATGGCGCTATTCTCCCCGTCCGATTTCCCGCCGGTACGGCGGGCATTTCTTATGGTCCTGCCAAAGCAAAATTACGACCGTGACGCAACTGCCGTCGGCGCGAACCAGCGCAAAAAACCGAATGTTTCAGTCTTCGGCGCGATCGATCCGCGCCAACAGGGCGCCATCCCTCTGGGCTCTGTCAGCGCAACTTGCGCCGCGGCTGGTGGTGGCGATAAGCTGCCGATACGCTGCGCGTGCTCGATCACTCCGAGATCCCCTGCGGTTCCGAAAACGATATTCGAACCGTCGTCACCGTCGGCGAGCCCGGTTCGGCGCTAATCGCGTTGCCTGGCCGGGGCGGTTGAGAATGACCTTGGCGACGGCGCCCTGCCGCTCGATGATCACCGGGGTCGTCATGCCGCGCCGGCCTTGCGTGCCTGTGCCCAGGCCAATGTCGCGAGTTCGGGAAAAATGCTCGCGCGCTCCCGCGCCTGTGGCGACGCCGCCGTGCCGCGGATCGCACGCGCCTTTATGCCGTGAAAGATCGCCGCGATCCGGAAGAAATTGAACGCCACGTAAAAGTCATAGCCCGGCATCGCCTCGCGGCCGGTGCGGCGGCAATAGGCCGCGACATAATCCGCCTCGCTCGGGATGTTGAGCGCGGCGCAATCGGC
>JANNJH010000110.1:0-6394 GCA_031405775.1 Sphingomonadales bacterium
CCCATGTCATCTTGGCCCATGTCATCTTGGCCCGTCATCTTGGCCCGTCATCTTGGCCCGTCATTTTCGACGATGACCGTCTGCGCGGCACCGATCCGGCAATATAATCAAGTTCGGCCAATTGCCTATGCCGTTCGAAGCCGCTTCTCGCAGCGGCATGAAACCGGCAGCCGCGCGGACAGTTTGTTATGGTTTTGTCGCCGCTTAGCTTATCATCGAGAGGCGCGTTAAGTGACACCTCCGAGTAGCAATTGCGTCGGTGGCCCCGTGGGGGACGTTTAACCGACTGTTTTCCAACATCTTGAGCGATGTTGGAGCGGGCGAAGGGATTCGAACCCTCGACTTCAACCTTGGCAAGGTTGCGCTCTACCCCTGAGCTACGCCCGCTCGACGCACGAGGAACCTCGTGGCGAGCGGCGCGGCTAACACGGCCGGCTTTGCCGATGCAAGCGGATTCGGGCAAAATCGGATAATCTCCCCTGTGCCACTGGTCAAAATGCCACAAGTTTGGCAGAATGCGCGCGGCGGTCCCATGTGCCGGCAGCATCACTTACTTAAGGGCAGAACCTTGGCCAGCCTCGCCACCGCCGCCACCGAAAAAGCCAGTATCGAGGCGTTTCGCCGCGATGTCATCGACGCGTCGAAGGATATGCTGGTGCTTGTCGATTTCTGGGCGGAATGGTGCGGGCCGTGCAAGACGCTGACGCCGCTGCTCGAACGAGTCGTTGCCGAAAAACCGGGTCGGGTGAAGCTGGTCAAGATCGATGTCGACAAGAACCAGACGCTTGCCAGCCAGTTCCGCATCCAGTCGATCCCGACGGTCTTTGCCTTTCTGGGTGGCCAGCCGGTCGATGGCTTTCAGGGCGGCCTTGGCGAACGCGAGCTCAAGGCCTTTATCGACCGTGTGCTCACAGCGGCGCCGCCGACCGCCGGGCAAGCCGATGCCGAGGCCGAGATCACGGCGTTGATCGCCGCCGCCGATGCCGCCAGCGCCAGCGGCGCGCATGACGATGCCGCAGCGATGCTCGGCGCGCTGGTCGCGGAATTTCCCGAACGCGCCGATCTGGCGGGCAAGCTGGCGCTGGCGCTGATCGCGTCGGGCAACACCGATGCCGCCGCCGCCGCGCTGATCGCCGTGCCGGCCGATTCGAAGGATTCCGACGTCATCCGTGCCCGCGCCGCCGTGGCGCTGGCCGCGAACGCGGTTCCGGTCGACGATCTTGCCGGGTTGCAGGCCGAAGTCGCGGCCAACCCCGATGACCATGGCCTGCGCTTCGACCTCGCCGGGGCGTTGCTGGCGAGCGGCGACCGCGATGCCGCCGCCGATGCGCTGCTCGCCATCATCGCTGCCGATCGCAACTGGAACGAGGCGGCGGCGCGCACGACGCTGCTCAAGATGTTCGAAGCCACCGGCCTCGACGATCCGTGGAGCATCCGCACCCGGGCGCGGTTGCGAACGGTGCTGTTTTCATGAGCTGCGCCGACGAACCGCTTCCCGTCGCCGTGCCGGTGTTCCCGCTGTCGGGCGCGCTGTTGCTGCCGCGCGGCGTGCTGCCGCTCAACATTTTCGAGCCGCGCTATCTCGCCATGGTGCGCGACGCGATGGCCGCAACGGGGTCCGCCAACCGCATCATCGGCATCATCCAGACCCGAGGCGGCGGCGAGCCAGGTCTGCGCGCCGGAGGCGACCCACCTTCATTATACGCCGTCGGCTGCCTTGGCCGCATCGGCGATTACCGCGAGACCGACGACGGCCGCATCCTGCTGGCGCTGACCGGCGTGTCGCGCTTCCGCATCCAGGCCGAGCTCGACCGCACGACGCTGTATCGCCAGGTCATGGCCGATTATCACGGCTTTGGCGGTGATCGCGCCGAACCCGCGCCGCTGGCCGCCGTGGCGCGCGCCGGGCTTGAGGAGGTGCTGCGCGCCTATCTCGACGTGCAGGGCCTGTCGGCCGATTGGGAGGCGGTGAAATCCGCCGACGATGAATCGCTGGTGACGACGCTGGCCAGCGTCTGCCCGTTCGATCCGGTCGAAAAACAGGCGCTTCTGGAGGCCGACGACCTGTGCGATCGCGCCGCGACGCTGACCGCGCTGATGACCTTTGCACAAGGCGCGGGCGGCGGCGACCGTCCGACGCTGCAGTAATGCCGGGGCTCGATCCGAAACTGCTCGCCATCCTCGTCTGCCCGATGACGCGGACGCCGCTGCGGCTCGACGAGGCGGCGCAGGAGCTGGTATCCGATCGCGCCGGGCTGGCCTATCCGATCCGCGACGGCGTGCCGATCCTGCTGATCGAGGCCGCGCGGGAATTTACGCCCGTCGAAGGCCGCTAGACCAGCTCGCCGCGCAGCAGCGCCGGCAGCGCGCCCGTCTCGCCGCGCGCCTCCGCCATCAAGCGCGTCTTCAGCGGCGGGATGCGCTGCACCCCCGCCAGGCCAAAACGCCGCACCGCCGCCGGTAGCCGTCCCGGGATGGCGAACAGCTTGTTGAGGCCGTCGGTCACCGCGCCGACCATCGAATTGTCGAACCGCCGCCATTGCGAATAGCGCTTGAGCACATCGGGGGCGCCGAGATCCTGCCCCGTCCGCGCCGCATCGACGAGCACCTCGGTCAGCGCCGCGACGTCGCGAAACCCCATGTTGAGGCCTTGGCCGGCGATCGGGTGGATGCCGTGCGCCGCATCGCCGATCAGCAGCAGGCGTTCGGCCTGATAGGTCGCGGCATGGTGATAGCCGAGCGGCCATACGGCTTGCGGCGCGATGACCGCGATCTCGCCGAGCGTGCCGTCGATCCGCGCCGCGATCTCGGCGGCCAGCGCCCTGGGCCCGAGCTTGGCGGCGCCGGCGGCAGCGCTTTGATCGACCGTCCAGACAATGGCGGTGCGCGGGCGGCCGCCACCCGGACCATCGCTGGCGCTGTCGGTCATCGGCAACAACGCCATCGGGCCGGACGGATAGAAAAGCTCGCAAGCGACGCCGCCGTGCGGGATGCTGTGCGCCACCATCGTCACCAGCGCGGCGTTGGGATAGGCCCAGTTCGCCAGCCGGATGCCGGCAGCCTCGCGCGTTGC
Source organism: Sphingomonadales bacterium (assembly GCA_031405775.1). Taxonomy (GTDB): domain Bacteria; phylum Pseudomonadota; class Alphaproteobacteria; order Sphingomonadales; family Sphingomonadaceae; genus Sandarakinorhabdus. Next base: position 3,074 of record JANNJH010000110.1, read on the forward strand.
CGAACGCCGGCCATCGGCGGCGATCGCAAGCGTTGCTGTGAACACCCGGCCATCAACAAGCGTCAAGGTCGCGCAATGGCCATCGCGGACCAGGCTGGCGACCCGGGCGGGCGCGATCAGCGTCACCTGCGCTGCGGCGCGCACCGCCTTCAACAGGGCGCCGCGCAACAGCCGGTTTTCGAGCATGATTCCCAGCGGGTCGCCCGCCTCGCCGGCGTCGAAATGCAGGAATTGCGGCGCGATGCCGTCGGTGACGCGGATGGCGCGGATGGCGCAACCGTCCGAATCGAGCCTGTCGCCGAGGCCCAGCGCCCGCAGCATCCGCGCCGAAGCGCTAGCGATGGCGCTCGCCCGCCCATCGAAGGCGGGAACCACTGTTGAATCAAGGTCCTGGGTGTCGACGACGATGCTCGAAACATCGTGCCGCGCCAGCGCCAGCGCCAGCGTCGAGCCGATCAGCCCGCCGCCGATAATGATGACATCCGCGTTCATGCAAGCACGACTAGCCGATCCTTGCGCCAGCCCCAAGCGGGCATGATGTCCCAGGTTGTTCGACGGCGGAGTTGCCGGCGATCACGGCGCGCCCAATGAAGACCCCGCTGGCGATCTCGTAACCTCGGCACTTCGCGCGCTTGACCGCGGACTGTGCCTGCGGCATCTTGCGCCGACCGGTTCAAAGCGTGAACATCGCGCGAATTTTCCGCCGGCAATGAAAGCGGCAATGGCGACGCGCGCAGCAAATTCTTCTCGTTCGGTGGCTTCCGGGCGGGCCGCGGCGCCGGGCCGCTGGGCGCGCGCGTCGATCGCCGTCAAGGCGGCGATCAGCCGGATGATGGCGCTGGTCGCGGCAACCGGGCTGGTGCTGCTCGCGGTGGCGCTGGTGGCGACGCTGCTCAGCTATTCGCCGCTCGATCCCTCGTTCAACACCGTCACCGGACGCATCGCGACCAATGTCCTTGGCCCATTCGGCAGCCATGTCGCCGATCTGTTCCTCCAGCTTGCGGGCTGGGCGGCGTTGCTGCTGGCGCCGGTGATCGCGGTGGCCGGGGTGCGGCTGGCGCAGGCCCGCGATTTCGCCGTGCGCCGCGCCGTGCTGGCGACGCTGGCCGGCGTCATGGTGCTGGCGGCGGCGATCGGCGCCGTCGATATCGGGGGCGGCGGAACGCCGGCGGGTCCCGGCGGGCTGATCGGGCTGCTCGCCGACAAGGCGGCGACGGCTGGCGAAACGACGCTGCTCGAAGGCGTCCCGGTCGGGCTGCTGGCCGCCGTGCTGCTGATCCCGCCGGGGCTGGCGCTGATCGGCTGGGGAACGGGAATCGGGCTCGCCGACCTGCGCGGACTGGCTGGAATCGCGGCGCTGTGGCGGCGCCGCGCCGATGATGACGATGACGAAATTCCGGTGGCGCCGCGCCCCGAACGCCGCCGCATGGCGCGCGAGGCGCAGGCGATCGACGCACAGCCGGCGGCGCCGCGGACGCTCGTCATCGAACCCCAGTCAGGCCCGCTACCGGGCAAGCGCGGCCAGAAGGAACGCCAGTCGGCGCTCGATCTTGGCGATGGCTTCGTCCTGCCCGGCCTGTCGCTGTTGAAACCGCCGCCCGCCGCCCCGGCGCGCCGCATCGATGCCGCCAGCCTTGAACAAAATGCCCGGTTGCTCGAAGGCGTATTGGAAGATTTCGGCGTGCGCGGCCGCATCGGCGAAGTCCGCCCCGGCCCCGTCGTGACGATGTACGAGCTTGAACCGGCGCCCGGAATCAAGGCGTCGCGGGTCATCGGCCTCGCCGATGACATCGCGCGGTCGATGTCGGCGCTGTCGGCGCGAGTCGCGGTGGTGCCGGGCAAGAATGTCATCGGCATCGAACTGCCCAACCTGACGCGCGAGATGGTCAGCCTGTCGGAACTGCTCGGATCACAGGCGTTCGAGGATCGCGGCGCCGCGCTGCCGCTGGTGCTCGGCAAGGATATTGCCGGCGAGCCGGTCATCGCCGACCTGGCGCCGATGCCGCATCTGCTCATCGCCGGCACCACCGGTTCGGGCAAGTCGGTCGGGCTCAACGCCATGATCCTGTCGCTGCTGTATCGGCTGACCCCATTGCAGTGCCGGCTGATCATGATCGATCCCAAGATGCTGGAATTGAAGACCTATGACGGGATTCCGCATCTGCTGGCGCCGGTCGTCACCGATCCGCCCAAGGCGATCCGCGCGCTGAAATGGGCGGTCGAGCAGATGGAGGACCGCTATCGCCAGATGTCGGCGATCAACGTCCGGTCCTTGGCGACGTTCAACCAGAAGGTGCTCGAAAGCAAGGCCAGCGGCAAGCCATTCGTGCGCCGCGTCCAGACCGGCTGGGACCCCGAGACCGAATTGCCGATCATCGAGGAGGAAATCCTCGAATTCGAGACGCTGCCGTTGATCGTCATCGTCGTCGACGAACTTGCGGATCTGATGATGACGGCGGGCAAGGAAGTCGAATTCCTCATCCAGCGCCTGGCGCAAAAGGCCCGCGCCGCCGGCATCCATTTGATCATGGCGACGCAGCGGCCATCGGTCGATGTCATCACCGGCGTCATCAAGGCCAATCTGCCGACGCGCATCAGCTTTCAGGTGACCAGCAAGATCGACAGCCGCACGATATTGGGCGAACAGGGCGCCGAGCAATTGCTCGGCAAGGGCGACATGCTGTGGATGTCGGGCGGCAAGCAGCTCGTCCGCGTCCATGGCCCGTTCGTCACCGATGACGAGGTCGAGGCGGTGGCCGAGCATTGGCGGCGGCAGGGCATGCCGTCGTATGTCGAGGCGGTGACCGAGGAACCGACCGATATCGACGGCCAATGGGGCCTTGATGGCGGCGGCGGCAATCGTCCCGCTGGCAGCGGTGGTTCGGGTGACGACGAGGCCGATGCCTATGCCCGCGCCATCGAGATCATCGCCTCGGCGCAAAAGGCCTCGACGAGCTATCTCCAGCGGCAACTCCGCGTCGGTTATAACAACGCCGCGCGGTTGATCGAGCGGATGGAAGTCGACGGCTTTGTTTCGAAGCCCGACCATGTCGGCCGCCGCGAAGTGCTCATCGACGAGAACGGCCAGCGGCGCTAGGTCACTTTCACTTATGTGGAATCGACAGCCGCTCTCCCGGTTGACGCGAAGGCGTCGCCTACGGCTGCGTGCCCCAACGTGCAGAAGAAAGAACACCCTCACCCGGGCCGCCGCCAGAGCGGATGCGACCTCCGTCGCTGGAGCGGATGCGACCTCCGTCGCTGGAGCGGATGCGACCTCCGTCGCTGGAGCGGATGCGACCTCCGTCGCTGGAGCGGATGCGA
>JANNJH010000111.1:0-2505 GCA_031405775.1 Sphingomonadales bacterium
GGCGAACCTTTCAGACTTCGAAACGATAAACGATGTGATGCGTCACCCCAAGCCGCGCAAGGGCAGCCGGGCGTTCCGCGCGGCATTGCCGGTCAGCGGGCAGCGACATCGATCCCCCAATGCCGCCACCCATACTAACGCCCGATGAACGAACGCGTCCTCGTTGTCGTCATCGGTCCGGGATGTTTCAACGGTTGCTGCGCCGTCCTTCGAATTCGCGCAGGAATTCGTTGTTCGGCGACAGGATAACCGTCGAGCTGCTGTCGCTGAAGGTGGTGCGATAGGCCTGCATGGCGCGGTAAAACGCATAGAATTCCGGGTCCTTGCCAAAGCTTCCGGCATAGGTGCTGGCGGCCTTGGCATCGGCGTCGGCGCGCACCAGCTGCGCCTGCTTAAGACCTTGCGCGCGGATCGTCGTGGCCTCCTGCTGGCGCGCCGATCGCATCCGCAGATAGGCCGATTCGAGCGGCGTGCCGCTGGGCAGGTCGGCGCGCTTGATACGGACATCGATGATTTCGGCGCCATATTGCCTGGCCTGGCGGTTCACCGTCGTCTGGATCTCGTCCATCAAAGTCCCGCGTTCGGGGCTGAGCAGCGCCGCGAATGGCTGCTTGCCGAGCTCGTTGCGCAGCTTGGAAGCAAGGATGCGCTTCAGGGCATCGGCGGCATTCTGCTCGGTGCCGACGGTCTGCACCATGCGCAGCGGATCGGTGATGCGGAACCGGGCAAAGGCATCGACGACAAGGCGCAGCTGGTCGGTCGAAAGCACCGTCTGCTGCTCCATGTCGAGGTCGAGGACGCGCTTGTCGACGAAGATGACGTTTTCGATGAACGGCACCTTGGCGACAAGCCCGGCGCCCGAGGTGCCGAACGGCGCCTTGGGGTTATAGGCGTTGACGATGCGTTCGGGCTTGCCGAGCCGCAGCACCACCGCCTGCTTGGTCTCGGGCACGGTATACAGCGTCGCCATGGCGACAACGACGAGGCCGAAGGCGGTGGCCGCCCAGGCGATGGGATTGCGCATGGTCATGGTTTACTGGCCCGAAGCGGTGGTGGAATTGGCGGCGGCGGCGGTCGGGTCGACCGCCCTGGCGCGCCGCTGGATTTCGGGCAGCGGCAGATAGGTCTGCACATTGCCCGGCTCGATCACCGTCTTGTTGACCTTGGACAGCACGCTTTCCATGGTTTCGAGATACATGCGCTTGCGGGTCACCTCGGGCGCCAGCTTGTACTGGGCATAGACCGCGTCGAACGCCGCCGCCGACCCTTGCGCGCCGGCCAGCAACTGTTGGGCATAGGAGCGCGACTGGTTGAGATATTGCTGGGCGTCCTGCTGCGCCGCGGAGACGTCCTTGAAGGCATCGTCGACGGCGGCGGGCGGATCGGCCTGCTTGATGTCGACGCCGCGCACTTCGATGCCGGCGCGATAGCTGTCGAGCAGTTCCTGCATGCGTTCGCGGACCTGTTCGGCGATCTGGGCGCGCTGCGGCCCGATGGCGTCATTCAGCGTCGCCTTGGAAATTTCGGCGCGCATCGCCGATTCGCCGACTTCGCGAACCGTTTGTTCAGGCTCGGCGAGTTCGAACAAATAAAGCTCGGGGTTCTTGATCTTCCAGCGCACCGCATAGGCGAGATTGATGATGTTCTGGTCGCCCGTCAGCATCAGGTTTTCGGCCGAGCCCTCAGTGGCGCCGATATCGACCGAGTTGATCTGTTCGACCTTGCGCAGCACGACCGAATCGATCGGGAACGGCAGCTTGAATTGCAGCCCCGGCTCGGTGGTTTCGACAAAACGGCCAAAGCGCAGCACGACACCGCGTTCCTGCGCATCGACGCGGTAAAAGCTGGAGAAAATGATCCAGGCGGCGAGTACCGCGCCGATCGCCCACATCCAGCCCTTGCCGGTAAAGGCTTCGAAGCCGCCGCCCATGCCGCCACGCCCGCCACCGCCGCCGCCGAGCGACGCGCGCAGCTTTTCCTGGCCGCGCCGGATGATGTCGTCGAAATCGCGATTTCCGCTGGGGCGGGGACCCTGCGGCTTGCGCGGCGGGCCTTCGCCCCAGGGGTTGCGCGGGCCGTCGCCCGAGCCATCGCCAGAGCCATCGCCGGAGCTGTCGCCAGATCCGTCGCCGTCGCCCGAACCGCCGCCGGGGCCTTTGCCCGAGCCACGGCCGGGGCCTTTACCCCAGGGTCCACCATCATTGTTGTTTTGCCAGGGCATTCGGTTTTCCAGGTCTCGTCATCGTGAAAGCCCGAGCTATATACGCTTGTATTCAAAGATTGCGAGGGCGTCTCGATGTCGTTGCGGCCTCGTGTCGAAAAGGAACGGATTTCATGGCGCTCAAGGATCAGGTTGCGACGGCGCTGGCGGCGATTTCCGATCCGATCGGCGGCGGCGACATCGTTTCCAGCGGCCGCGCCGCGGGGCTGGTCGTCAAGGATGACGGCAGCGTCGGGCTGGTGCTGGCGGTCGATGGGCTCGACCGCGTCGTCGCCGAACGCCTG
>JANNJH010000112.1:0-3364 GCA_031405775.1 Sphingomonadales bacterium
CGTTCATCATTCCCGGCCTGCTGGTGCTCGCCGCACTACTGTTGGCCACCCCGATCGCCGTGCTGGAGAAGGCCGGCCCGGGAGCGGCGCCCAGATCAGCACATCGGCGGGCCGTTCGACGCCGTCGCTGGTCACAACGCCGTGCGGCAACACCCGTGTCACCGCGCCCACGACATGCTTGACCTTGTCGCGCGCCAGGGTGCGGAACCAGCCGTTGTCGAGGAGCATGCGCTTGCCGAACGGCGGATAATCGGGAAGCACATTGGGCAGCAGATGCGCCGCATCGCCCAGTTCGGCGGTCATATAGGCGGTCAGGCCCTTGCGATGCGCATCGTTGATGGCGTTGATCGAGCGGCCTTCGCCCTGCCACGCCGGGTCCCGCTGCAACGCTTCATACTGTTTGTCGTTGAACGCCCAACTCAGCCGCAGCCGATACCAGAGCCGATAGAGCGGCACCGACTGCAACAACTGCTGCAACGGCGTCGGGATCGACTGCTTGAACTTGGGGAACGGCGCCACCCATTGCGGCGTGCGCTGCACGATGGTCAGCGAGGCGACCTCGTCGACGATCGCCGGCGCCACCTGCATGGCGCTGGCGCCATTGCCGACGAGCACGACATTTTTCCCCGCCAGATCGAGCCCGGCATCCGGGTAGCGCGCGGTATGGACGCTCGGCCCCTGGAAATCGGCCATGCCCGGCACATCGGGCATCCGCGGCTTGTTGAAGGCGCCGACACTGCTGATGACGATGTTGGCGCGAAGGACCTCGGGCTTGCCGTCGGCGGTGACGACATCCGCCTCCCACATCGCCGCGGCCTCGTCATAGCGCGCCTCGATGACTTCGACGCCGAATCGGATGTGGCGGCGGATGTCGAATTTATCGGCGACATGCTCAAGATACTGATGGATCTCGCGGCTGCCGGCAAAGAAGCGCGACCATTCATAGGGCGCGAAGGAAAAGGAATAGAGGTGGCTCGGCACGTCGCAGGCGGCGCCCGGATAACGATTCTCGAACCAGACGCCGCCGAGGTGGTTCCGCCGCTCGACGATCACATAGGGAATGTTGGCCGCGGCCAGTTGGACCGCCGCGCAAAGCCCCGAAATCCCGCCGCCAATGATGAGCGCGGTAAAGCCGGGCGGCGGCGTGATCGGGCCATCGATTTCGCCAGTCGCCGGCGGCAATTGCAAGTCCTGCCGGATCATCGGCCCATAGCTCGTCGGGATCGTGTCGCCGAGCGTGACGCTCATCATTTCATGGAGCAGCGCGTCCGACGGATTCGGCATGGCAAGCGGCTTGCCGGCAAACCAGGCCTTGAGCTCATCCAACGCCGCGGCGCGGATTTCGGCCTGGACAGCCTCGGGGAGGCCGCCATCGTCATTGTCTTCAAGGCCGCGAGTGCGGCTCGGCACGAAACGGCCCTCGATCCAGCGCCGGTCACCGGTCATCTGCACCAGCATGCAGGCCAGCGTCGGCACATTGGCGACGCTGACAGCCTCGGCCAGCCATTCGGGAGGTTTTTCCAAAGATCGGGTTCCGTGGGTTACTGGTGTCTCGGTTGACTGCGCGCCGAAAAAACACCACGAAGCAGTTGTTGCGAGGCCGAAAGTTGCGGCAGTCCGGCGATTTTGTCAACGCTTTTGTTGATTATCCGAATTGCTGCCTGGAGACCCCGCCGAGCGGTTGGCCGGAGCGGTCGGCAGGGCAGGATTTTTCCCGTCAATACACTCTAATTCGATATTTGTGCTCGAATGACCGGTGGTGTCCTACGGCGCGCGCCGCCGTCTGTTGCGACTCGATGTCGGGGCACCGGGCGCCCCGTTCGGCCCGTCGGGCGTCGATCGCGTTGCCGTTATTTTCAACATATTAGTTGACGAATGCTGGCGACTCGGCCCAGCAAAAGCCTTGGAAGCGGCGGCCGGGTTGCCGATGCCTCGCCAGGAACGCAGCGGGGAAGACCAAAGTGACCAAGAAACAGGAAAGCGGCATCGGACAACGGCGGTCTGCCGCCAAGACCGATTCGAGCGTCTCCTACCAGGCCAAGCGCGAGGAGATCGCCGAAGCGGCGGTCCGGGTGTTCAATCGCATGGGTTTCCAGCGTGCCAGCCTTGGCGCCGTTGCCGCCGAACTCGATATCGACCGGGCGTCGCTTTATTACTATATTTCGTCCAAGGAGGCGCTGTTCGACGAAGTCGTGCGCACAGTGGTCGAGCGCAACCTCGAGATGGTCAAGAAGATTCAGGGCGGCAATAACAGCCCGCGGCGCAAACTTTACGACCTGATCATCGCGCTGATGTCGTCCTATGGCGAGCATTATCCGCTGGTCTATATCTATATCCGCGAAAATCTGAGCCATGTCAGCGACGATCGCTCCGAATGGTCGCGTTCCATGCGCAATCTGAACAAGGCAACCAGCGAAGCGGTGATCGCCATTATCGAGCAGGGCTATGTCGACAAGAGCTTTCGCGATGTCGGTTCGGCACGCGTCGTTGCCTATGGAGTCCTTGGCCTGGTCGGCTGGACGCACCGCTGGTTTCGACCCGCCGACAGCGACGTCAGCGCCGAGGAGATCGGCAGGACCTATGCCGATATGGTGCTGGCGGGACTCGAGGCGCCATACTGAACCGCCGGCCGGTCAGACGACCGTCTCGGCGGTGCGATGCATCAACAATCGTGTTGACGAAGGCCGCGGGATGGGTCAATTGTTGGTCGCAGCTTGACCCGACAGGTTCGACGCTGCACAGCCGCTGGCTGGCAACAATGGTCGGGCGTCGCGGCGCGATGGCAACGGCCGGCTGTGGGAGATTTTGAGATGCACGACCTGGTGATCCGCAACGGCACGGTAGTCGATGGCACGGGCGCGCCGCGCCGCAGCGCCGATATCGCCATCGACAACGGCGTGATCAGCATCGTCGGCGAGGTTGCCGCCGGTGGGCGCCGGGAGATCGATGCGGCTGGCCTGCTCGTCACGCCCGGCTGGGTCGATATCCACACGCATTACGACGGTCAGGTCAGCTGGGATCCGTTCCTGTCGCCATCATGCTGGCACGGCGTCACCACCATCGTCATGGGCAATTGCGGCGTCGGCTTCGCCCCGGTGGTGCCGGGCTTTCGCGACAGGCTGATCAACATCATGGAAGGCGTCGAGGATATCCCCGGCACCGCGCTCACCGAGGGCATCACCTGGGAATGGGAGACGTTCCCGCAATATCTCGATGCCTTGGCGAAGAAATCCTATGCGATGGATGTCGCGGCGCAAGTGCCGCATGCCGCTGTCCGCACCTATGTGATGGGCGACCGCGGCGGCGCGAATGCGCCAGCGACGCCCGAGGAGATCGGCGAGATGGCGGCACTGGTCGGCGAGGC
>JANNJH010000113.1:0-4062 GCA_031405775.1 Sphingomonadales bacterium
AGATCAGCGGGATGAAGGCGCGGCCGTTCAACCCGACCCGCGCCATCAACCGGTCCATCAGGAATGCCGCCCGCACCATATAGCCCGATTGTTCGAGGCACAGGATGAAGAAGAACAGGATAAGGATCTGCGGCAGGAAGACGATGACCGCGCCGACGCCGCCGAGCACGCCGTCGACGAGCATCGAGCGCAGCGGCCCATCGGGCATGCCCGCGGTCAGTGCGCCCTGCGCCTTTGCGATCAGCCCCGACAGCCAGTCCATCGGCGCTTCGGCCCAGGCAAACACCGCCTGGAACATGAAAAACAGCAGCGCCGCTAGCAGCACCGGCCCCAGCACCGGGTGCAGCGCGACGCCGTCGAGACGCTGCGACCAGCGGCGCTGCGACCCTTGCGCGATCGTCACCGTATCGGCGATGACCCGGGCTTCGCGCTGGAGCAGCTTGACATCGCTTTCGGCCGAAGCGGCGATCTCGGGCGTTTCGCCGCGCAGCACCCCGGCCAGGCTGGCGCCGAGTTCGGCCAACCCGCGCCGCCGCACCGCGACCGTGGCGATGACCGGCAGGCCGAGGATGGTCGAAAGCCGCGCCGCGTCGATCTCCATGCCGTCGCGTTCCGCCAGGTCGACCATGTTGAGCGCCACAAGCATCGGCAACCCGAGCCGCCGCAGTTCGAGGACAAAGCGCAGATGGTTGCGCAAATTCGTCGCATCGACGACCGCGACGATCGCATCGAGACGCTTTTCCCCCTTCAGATGCCCGAGCACGGCATCGCGGGTGACGGCTTCATCGGGCGATCGCGGCGTCAGGCTATAGGTGCCGGGCAGGTCGATCAGTTCGGCGACACGACCATCGGGAAGCGGCAGGCGGCCGGCCTTGCGTTCGACGGTGACGCCGGGATAATTGCCGACTTTCTGCCGCGATCCCGTCAGTGCGTTGAAAAGGCTGGTCTTTCCGGCATTGGGATTGCCGACGAGCGCCACCACGGGGGTTGCCAAGGGCGCGTTCACGCTATTCGGCGGGGTGAGCGGCAGCGACGGGGATGACTTCGATCAGTCGCGCCATCGAACAGCGCAGCGCCACCACCATGTTGCCGACGCGCACCGCCAGCGGATCGCCGCCGAACGGCGCGCGGTGGAGCAACTCGACATCGACGCCTTCATCGAAACCCAGCTCGTGGAGCCGCTGCGCCGTCAACGGGTCGAGGCCGGCGCGATCGATGGCGGATATGGTGGCGATTTGTCCGCGCGACAGGCGCTCGATGAGGCGGGTTTCGGGCATCGGATGGGGTTACTCGCTGCAACTATTGCGAACGATTATCATGTAAGGGCCGACAACGCCAGTAGCAACCCCCACGCTCCGAGGCGGGGGAGCAGCGCTACACCGCCGGATAGCGCAGCCGCCCGAGGAACCGCGCCGGGTTGGGCACAAAGGCCAGCGCCGCGACCGCCTTGGCCTTGGTCTTTTCGAATTTCATCACGCCGTCGATGCGGCGATCGATGAACGCCCAGGTCGCTTCATGCCCCTCGCTTTCGTCATCCAGCCAATAGAGCAGGCTGGCCGAATAGACGCCGCCAAGGATGGCGCGCTTGGAATAATGGCTGAAATCGGTCGCCGTATCGCCCGCCGCCCGCCACATCGCATCGGCGGTCCGCCACAGCGTGCGAAGCCCCAGCGCGGCATTGTTCGGCATCGCCATCACCGCCAGCGCCCGGCGCACCGCCTCGCGATCATCGGCCGCCGCTTCGAGGCGGGTGCGCAGCGCCAGCCGGATACGGTCGCGGACCTTCATCGTATCGGCACCCGCCATCGCCGCGACCATCAAGGCATCGGCGCGCGCCGTATAGGCGTCGATCATGCTGGCGGCGTCGGGCAGCGCCATCGCGGCGATATCGCGGTCGATACCTTCTGCATCGGCGCCGGCGTCACGCGCCGCGGCGCTTCAGCCGTCGAACGGCACGTTGGGCCGCATGGCGGCGACAAGCCGCGGCCGCAGCTCGGCGAGCGGGACATCGGGGGGGGAGGGGGCATCGGTCATGCGCCATCAATAACCGCTAATCCGCCCCGCCTCCAGCGCCGTGATTGCCGCGTCGCGGCGCAATCGCTGCAGCCAGCTTTGGGAAATCAGCATCGTCCGGAATCACTTGCGCCTGCCGCGCTTGTTTCATCGCGGCGCCTCTGCTATGCGGCCCGCTCGCTTCGGCAGGTTCGCTTGTCGGAATCATTATTTTTTTGGACAAGCGTCGGTGCTGTGCCAGCCCCGGCGACGTGAATGGAGAGTATGGCTGCATGCAAATCGTGGTTCGCGACAACAATGTCGATCAAGCGCTGCGCGCGCTCAAGAAAAAGCTGCAGCGCGAAGGCGTCTACCGCGAAATGAAGCTGCGCCGTCACTATGAAAAGCCCAGCGAAAAGCGCGCCCGTGAAAAGGCTGCCGCCATTCGTCGCGCCCGCAAGCTCGAGCGCAAGCGCGCCGAACGCGATGGCGTGAAGTAAGACTTTTTCGAAAGGCCGAGCCATGGCGACCGCCACACCCAATGCCGGAGATGCGCCCGGCGGCGTGATGCGATGGCTGGTCGCCGCCGCGGTCATCCTGATCATCGTCGCGATCGGCGTCTTCGCCGGAACGCAGGGCCAAGTCGCCGCGGTGCGCAAGGACGACATGAAGTTCCTTGCCGATAATGGCAGGAAAGCCGGCGTGATCACCACGTCGAGCGGCCTTCAGTACGAAGTCATCCGCGAAGGCACCGGCCCCAGGCCGGCCCGGACCGACACCGTGCTGGTGAATTATGAAGGCCGGCTCGTCGATGCCCCCCGGACCGTCTTCGATTCGTCGTACCAGCGCGGCCAGCCGGCGGCGTTCGCGCTCGACCAGGTCATTCCCGGTTGGACCGAGGGCGTCCAGCTGATGCCGGCGGGTTCGAAATATCGCTTCGTCGTGCCGCCGGCGCTGGCCTATGGCGCACGCGGTGCCGGCGGCGTCATCCCGCCGGGCGCCGTGCTCGAATTCGATATCGAATTGCTGGCGGTGCGGCCAAGCTGAGCCGCGCCTGCCGCGCCGGGCGAAACCGGCGCCGATCGCCGTAAAACTTGATGCGCCTGGCGAATCGCATGACAGCGTCATGTGTCGCCAGCTGTGTGCGTCCGCCCACCGTCGCGCTGGCGCCGGCCGGCATCGCTTGGCGAGCGAGTCGTCGCCAGACGCTTTGTGGCACGACCGACCGCGCCGCCATGAAACAGCCCAGCCGATGCCGACCGGCCCATAACCCAACCCTGACCGGCGGCCACCGACATGGTTTCCAAACGATGATTATCGCGCCTTGACATATTGCGAATAAGTCGCAAAATCATGGCTATTGATAATCATTACCAGGAACACACATGCGCCCTCAAGTCCTGCTCGCCGGCGCTGCCTTGCTGCTGTGGAGCCCGGTCGCCCACGCCGAAGCCGATGACGCCGCCGCGGTGATCACCGTCACCGGCACGCGCGATGCGGTTTATCATGTCACCAGCACAAGCTCGGCGACCCGCACCGACACGCCGTTGCTCGATGTGCCGCAGACTGTCGATATCCTCACCCGCGATCGGCTCGACGACCAGGCGATGCTGTCGATCGCCGATGCCTTGCGCTATGTCCCCGGCGCGACGGTCGGCCAAGGCGAGGGCAATCGCGACCAGCCGACGTTGCGCGGCAACAATTCGACCAGCAGCTTTTTCGTCGATGGCCTGCGCGACGACGTTCAATATTTTCGCGATTTCTACAACATCGAGCGGCTCGAGATCCTCAAGGGCCCCAACGCCATGATCTTCGGGCGCGGCGGCGGCGGCGGCGTCATCAACCGCGTCGCCAAGGCACCGCACGACACGCGCTTCATCGCCGCCGACGCCGCGGTCGACACCTATGGCGGCTGGCGATTGGGGGCGGATCTCAACACGCCGCTGGCCAACGGCATCAGCGCCCGTATCAACACCGTCTATGAAGACGGCGCCAATCATCGCGACGTCTATGACCTCGAACGCTATGCGATAAACCCGACGCTGGGCTTCGATCTCGGCGGCGGCGCAG
>JANNJH010000114.1:0-3933 GCA_031405775.1 Sphingomonadales bacterium
GTCCTTATACTCATAGGCACGGCGCTTGAGCACGGTGAGCAGCGCGTCGGTTTGCGCGATCATCAGATCGGCGGCGCGCGCCAGCTGGACGCCGAGGCAGGTATCGAGCACGTCCGAGCTGGTCATGCCCTGGTGGACGAAGCGCGCTTCGGGGCCGACATGTTCAGCAAGGTTGGTCAGGAAGGCGATGACGTCGTGGCGGGTCTCGCGCTCGATCTCGTCGATGCGGGCGACTTCGAAACGCCCGCGCTCCCAGACCGCCTTGGCGGCGTCGGCGGGGACGACGCCGAGCGTGACGAGGGCGTCCATGGCGTGGGCCTCGATCTCGAACCAGATCTGGAAGCGGGCTTCGGGTTCCCAGATGGCGACCATCTCGGGGCGGGAATAGCGGGGGATCATGGGCAGGCTCCGTTTCTGGCGCGGGGGTTAGCACGGGTGACGCGGCGCGGCAAAGCGGTGGCGTTGCGGGCGCCGCGTGCCTGGAGTGCGTTTCGTTCAGTTGAATCGAACGAGCCCTTAAGATATTTGATTTTCCGTGTTTTCTTAACCGTCAGATGAAGACATCTGACTGGAAAACACTCTAAGCCGGGTTGTGACTGTTCCAGCCTCTGTGCGCGTTGTCGTCTTCCAGCATGGGCTGGGGGCGCTCGACTATGCCGTGCCGGCGGGGATGGACTTGGCGCCGGGCGATGCCGTGGCGGTGCCGCTGGGGCCGCGGACGATTACCGGGGTGGTCTGGGACGCCGGACGGCTGGAGGGACGCGAGGTCGAGGCCAAACGGCTGCGGCCGGTGACGGAAAAGCTGGCGATTGTGCCGCTTTCGGCGCCGATGCGGCGGCTGTGCGAATGGGTGGCGGATTATTATCTCAGCCCGCTGGCCGCGGTGATCCGCATGGTCTGGCCGTCGGTGGCGTTTCTGGGCGAGCGCGAGATCGTCGAATATCGCATCGGCGGCCCTGTGCCGGGACGGATGACGCCGGCGCGGGGGCAGGCGCTTTCGAATCTGGCGGGGCGGCAGGGGATCGTGCGCGATCTGGCCCGCGTCGCCGGCGTGTCCGAGGCGGTGATTCGCGGGCTGGTAACGAGCGGCACGTTGCAGCCGGTGCTGGTCGGGGCCGATGCGACTCCGGCGCAGCCCGATCCGGATTTCGCGCCGCCGCTGCTGGAGGATGCGCAGGCGGCGGCGGCGGAGGCGATTGCCGGGGCGGTGCGGACGGGCGGTTTCGCGCCGTTTTTGCTGGAGGGGGTTACCGGGTCGGGCAAGACCGAGGTGTATTTCGAAGCGGTGGCGGCGGCGTTGCGCCAGGGCCGGAGCGAAGGCGACCACGGGGGCGGCCAAGCGCTTGTATTGGTGCCGGAAATCGCCTTGACGGCGCCGTGGCTGGCGCGCTTCGCGGCGCGTTTCGGTGTCGCGCCGGTGTCGTGGCACAGCGATCTGAAGGTCGCCGAGCGCCGCGCTGCCTGGGCGGCGGTGGCCGATGGCCGGGCGAAAGTCGTCGTCGGGGCGCGGTCGGCGCTGTTCCTGCCGTTCGCCGATCTGCGTGTCACCATCGTCGATGAAGCGCATGAATCGAGCTTCAAGCAGGAGGAGGGCGTGCATTATCACGCCCGCGACGTCGCGGTGATGCGGGCGCGCGAGGAAGCCGCCACCGTCGTGCTGGCGACCGCGACGCCCGCCATCGAGACGCAGGTGCAGGCGGCGCGGGGCACATACCGGCATTTGAAGCTGCCGGCGCGCTTTGGCGGCGCGCGGATGCCCGAAATCGCGGCGGTCGACATGCGGCGCTATCCGCCGGCGCGGGGGGCTTGGCTCAGTCCGCCGCTGGTCGCGGCGGTGACGGCGACGCTGGCCAAGGGCGAGCAGGCGCTGCTGTTCCTCAACCGCCGGGGCTATGCGCCGCTGACGCTGTGCCGGACCTGCGGCGAGCGAATCCAATGCCCTAACTGCACGGCGTGGATGGTCGAGCACCGGTTGTCGCGGCGGCTGGCGTGCCATCATTGCGGCCACCAGACGCCGGTTCCGCCGGCGTGCCCGGCGTGCGGCGAGGCCGATGCGCTGGTCGCCTGCGGGCCGGGGGTGGAGCGTATCGCCGAGGAAGTGTCGCGGACCTGGCCGCAAGCGCGGCTGGCGCTGGTGACGTCCGACACGATCAATTCGCCGGCCAAGGCGGCATTGCTGGTCAAGGCGGTCGAGGATCGCCAGATAGACGTGCTGATCGGCACGCAGATGGTGACCAAGGGTTATCATTTTCCCGAACTGACTCTGGTCGGGGTCGTCGATGCCGATCTCGGGCTGTCGGGTGGGGACTTGCGGGCGGGTGAGCGGACCTTCCAGCAGGTGGCGCAGGTCGCTGGCCGGGCCGGGCGCGGCGCCAAGCCAGGCCGGGTGCTGATCCAGACCCACCAGCCGCAGGCGCGGTTGATGCAGGCGCTGGTCGCCGGCGATCCGGCGGCGTTCTACGCGGCCGAAACCGAAGCGCGGCGCGACTTGGGGTTGCCGCCGTTCGGCAGGCTCGCGGCGATCATCGTGTCGAGCGAGGATGCCGGAGCGGCGCTGGCGGCGGCGCGGGCGATCGGCGCGGCGGCGCCCGATGTCGAGGGGTTGAGCGTGCTCGGCCCGGCGGCGGCGCCGCTGGCGATGTTGCGCGGCCGGCATCGCCAGCGCCTGCTGGTGCAGGCGCGGCGGAGCCTGGCGTTGCAGCGCCTGCTGCGCGACTGGCTGGCGGCGGTGCCGGTGCCGGCGAATGTCCGCGTGGTGGTCGACGTCGATCCGTATAGTTTCGTCTGAGGCGTCAGTCGCTGCGCTTGAGCAGAGTCCTTCGCGACGAAATCGCCCTCACCGCCCTCGGGTCAACCGCGTCGTGTCACGCCTTGGCCCTTGAATCGTCCGGTTATCCGGTCGGCGATGCCGTCGCCCCAAGCGAGGATGGTACGCCGGCGGTTGAGCACCGGCCGTTCCACCAGATGCCACGACAGGACCGCCATCGCTCCGGCGACAAGCAGCGACAAGGGCGCATTGAACCACCAGACGCGGGCCGTGGGGAACAGGGCGGTTATCGCCTGCTGGACCGGATAGGCGTAAAGATACAGCCCATAGGAATAGTCACCCGAATCGATGAAGGCATTGCGGCGCGGGTTGCGCAGGCCGACCCAGGCGGTGAAATAGGCAGCCGTGGGACCGGCAAAATAGCCGCTGATATTGGTTGTGAGCAATGCCAGCGTCAGGACGAGGGCCGCCAGTGCCCAGCTGGCACGTAGCGGTATGGTGTCGCGGCGGATGAACAGCACCGTTCCGAACAGGAAGGCGACGACCAGCGTATAGCCCGAGACCGGCCCGAACCCAGGGCTGTGATGATACTGGAAATGATCGATGATCGGCACCGCGAACTGGCCGAGCAGGACCAGCGGGATCAGGACGCGGGGGTGGCGGATGGCGCCGATGATCCACAAGCCGACGATCAGCAGGTAGCTCAGCAGTTCGAAGAAGATCGTCCATAACGACGCATTGAAGGCCGATACCGGGTTGGTCTCGAAGACGCCGGGCAACAGGTATTTCGTGTACCCAAGGATGTTGACGAAATAGTCGCGGAACATCGGGTGGGCGAAATATTCGGACAGCGGCAGCGTCGTGAAGATGCCGCCAATGATCACCGCCGACAGCGTCACTTCGACCACCAGCGCCGGCATGATGCGCATGCCGCGGAGCAACAGGAACTGGTGGATCGAATGGACGCGGACCAGGCTGCCGGCAACAAGAAAGCCGCTTAGCGCGAAGAACATCGGCAGGATGAGCCGGACAATCGGTCCCCACCAGCCATCATAGTCCAGCGCTACGTCGGAAACCCGAAAGCTGTGCCAGAGCAGCACCGCGGTTGCGAGGAATATGCGCAGATAGTCGAAGCCGCTCGAACGGCCACCGGCGCGATCGAAGGC
>JANNJH010000115.1:0-1022 GCA_031405775.1 Sphingomonadales bacterium
GCCGCTGTTCGGCACGCTGATCGCGCTGCTCGAGGACGGCGTGCCGGTGCTCGGCGTCATCGACCAATGCATCGCGCGCGACCGCTGGATCGGCAGCGACGGCGAGACACGGCTCAACGGCGCGCGCGTCACCACCCGCGCCTGCGCGCAACTCGGCGACGCGCATCTCGCGACAACCGCGCCGCACCTGTTCGACGCGGCCGGGGTCGCCGGCTTCGCACGGCTGCGCGCCGCCGCACGCGACACCATCTACGGCGGCGATTGCCACAATTACGGGCTGGTTGCAGCCGGCTGCCTCGATCTCGTCGTCGAAGCGGGACTCAAGCTCTACGACTGGGCGGCGCTGGTGCCCGTCGTCACCGGCGCCGGCGGCGCGATGACCGACTGGGCCGGCAAGCCGCTGCGCTTGGGGTCCGACGGCCGCGTCATCGCCGCCGGCGATCCGGCGCTGATCGAAGCGGTGCGCGCGCGGCTTTAGCCTCGGATGAAACCGCCGCGAAAGTTACGAAAGTTACACCAAGATCAGCGTTTTGCGTGGCCGTGAGCGGTGCACCGTGACACAGTTCAACCCGCACGGCTGACCCACGGTCGGGCTGCACGGACGCGGCTGGCGCCGGGGGCGGACCGCAAAGCAACCGACAATGGCGCGCTGAAAATCATATAAAGATATCTTTATACTTGCTCGTCAGCCACCTTCGCCCTATGCGGGCGCATCACAAACCCAGCCTCAGGAGTGCGCCCCATGGCGACCCAGTCGAACACCGCTCTCACCGATTATGTCATCGCCGATATCGGCCTCGCCGATTTTGGCCGCCGCGAAATCAACATCGCCGAGACCGAAATGCCCGGCCTGATGGCACTGCGCCGCGAATTCGGCACGTCGAAGCCGTTGAAGGGCGCGCGCATCACCGGCTCGCTGCACATGACGATCCAGACCGCGGTGCTGATCGAAACGCTGGCCGAGCTCGGCCAATACGATTTCATCGCCTGTATGTATCATCTTCAAAATCGGAACACAATGC
>JANNJH010000116.1:0-8679 GCA_031405775.1 Sphingomonadales bacterium
CCTCACTTTTGGTTTGATTCGGGCCGTTGGCACTCACATCGCATGAGTGCCAACGACGGATCGGCATATGTGGCGACATCGCCCCAGCGTCAAGGCCGCACCGCGTCATCGAGGCAATGAAAAGGCGAAAAACACACCGACCGGCGGCGACCACAATAGTCGAACAGGGTGGCTTGCGGCCGGATTTAGCGTAATATCGCCGGCAGCCGCACTCCGCGCCGCTGCGGCCAGCCTGTACGTGCGGCCGAGGGAAGATCGCCATGCTGCTCGACGCCACCGTCGCCGCCGTTACCGACCGCATCATCGCGCGCAGCCGACCGGGGCGCGCCGCCTATCTCGATCTCATCGCCCGCGAAATCGACGCCGGCGTGCAACGCCCGGCGCTGTCGTGCGGCAACCTCGCCCATGGTTTTGCCGCTGCCCAAAGCGATTCAGCGACGATCCGTTCGGGCAAGCGGATGAACATCGGCATCGTCACCGCCTACAACGACATGTTGTCGGCGCACCAGCCCTATGGCCGCTACCCCGAACAGCTGAAACTGTTCGCGCGTGAAGCCGGGGCGACGGCGCAGGTCGCCGGCGGCGTCGCGGCGATGTGCGATGGCGTGACGCAAGGCCAGACCGGCATGGAAATCGGGCTGTTCAGCCGCGACACCATCGCACTGTCGACCGCGGTCGCGCTCAGCCATGGCATGTTCGAGGCCGCGGCGCTGCTCGGCATCTGCGACAAGATCGTCCCCGGCCTGCTGATCGGCGCGCTGCGCTTTGGCCATCTGCCGACCATCCTGATCCCCTCCGGACCGATGCCATCGGGGTTGCCCAACAAGGAAAAACAGCGCGTCCGGGAATTATATGCCGACGGCAAGGTCGGCCGCGACGAACTCCTCGACGCCGAGGCTGCCAGCTATCATTCGCCCGGCACCTGCACATTTTATGGCACCGCCAATTCCAACCAGATGCTGATGGAGGTGATGGGGCTCCACATCCCCGGCGCCGCTTTCGTCAACCCCGGAACGAAACTGCGCGATCGCCTGACCCGCGCCGCCATCCACCGGCTCGCGGCGATCGGCCATGACGGCGATGATTACCGCCCGCTCGGCCGCTGCGTCGACGAACGCTCGATCGTCAACGCCGCCGTCGGCTTGCTGGCGACCGGCGGATCGACCAACCACGCCATCCACATTCCCGCCATCGCCCGCGCCGCCGGCATCATCATCGATTGGGAGGACCTCGACCGCTTGTCGTCGGCGGTGCCGCTGATCGCCCGCATCTATCCCAATGGCGCCGGCGATGTGAACGCTTTCCATGCCGCCGGCGGCATGGCTTTCACCATCAAGACGCTGCTCGATGCCGGGCTGCTCCACGGCGACATCATGACCGTGATGGGCGACGACCTTGCCGCCTATGCCCGCGCCCCGGCGATCGAGGACGACACTCTGGTCTGGAACGACGCCCCGGCCCAAACCCGCGACCCGGTGATGCTGCGCAGCGTCGGCGACGCCTTTGCCCCCGATGGCGGTATGCGGCTGGTGCAGGGCAACCTTGGCCGCGGCACCTTCAAGATTAGCGCCGTAGACGCGTCGCGCTACACAACCGAGGCCCCGGCGCGGGTGTTTTCGGACCAGAACGCCGTCGTTGCCGCGTTCAAGGCCGGCGAGCTCGACCGCGATGTCGTCGTCGTCGTGCGCTTTCAGGGGCCGCGCGCCAACGGCATGCCCGAACTCCACAAGCTGACGCCGCCGCTCGGGGTCTTGCAGGACAAGGGCTTTCGCGTCGCGCTGGTCACCGATGGCCGCATGTCGGGGGCCAGCGGCAAGGTGCCCGCCGCCATCCATCTCAGCCCCGAAGCCGCGATCGGCGGGCCATTGGCGCTGGTCCGGGATGGCGACATCATCCGGCTTTGCGGCCATGATGGCCGGCTCGAATTGCTCGTCGACGCCGAAACGCTGGCGTCGCGCACCGCCGCCACCGCGCCACCCGAAGCATCCGGCACCGGCCGCGAGCTGTTCGCGATGATGCGCCACGGCGCCGATGATGCCGAACACGGCGCGTCCGCGATGCTGTGCGCGGCCGGGCTTTGATCGAGATCGTCGCCGCCGATATCGGCGGTGCCCATGCGCGCCAACGCGGCGGGTGAGGGTGTGCCCGCGCTACGAAGCAGAAAAGTCACCCTCAGGTCCACGCCAAGCGGCGCGTCTCTCGCCTCTCCCCTCAAGGGAGCGGGGGACTCAACCCTGCCGGAACTTGCCGCGCTGCGTCGGATTCGCCGGCCCAGGCCGTGGACCGCGCGGACCCGTTCCCGGCCCCTTCGAGGCAAAGCCCTGCGGCCCCAGCGGCCGCACCAGCACCGGCCGGTTGGGCTTGCCGCCCGGTCGCGGTCCATCCTGGCGGGGTCCATCCTGCCGGGCGCCACCTTGGCGCGGCGGCGGGCCATTGGCCGGGATGATGCGGATGCCGCCTTCGGGCGAGCGATCCTCGCCCTCGGTGCGCCGCAACGCATCGACGAAACGATCGGCAAGACCGCGCGGAATCTCGAACATGGTTTCTTCCGGCCCGATCTTGATCGCGCCGATCTCGGTCTTGGTGACATGACCGCGCCGACAGATCAGCGGCAGCAGCCAGCGCGGATCGGCATTCAACCGCCGGCCGACATCCATGCGGAACCAGACGGTCTCCTCGAAACCGGGGCGCGGACCATCGTTCGAAACCCGCTCGCCGCGTTGCGGCGGGCCGCTGTTGTCGATCAATTCCTCCACCGACGGCATTTTCGACCGATGCATCCGCACCAGCGCCATGGCGACATCTTCGGGCGAACGTTCGAGCAGCAACCGCTGCGCCAGCGCGCGATCCTCCTCGTCGACCTCGGTCGGCACTTCCATCAGCGCCGAAAGCAGGCGCTCGTGATCGTTGCGGCGAATATCGTCGGGGCCGGGCACCGGCAGCCATTCGGCGTTGATCTTGGCACCGCGCAGCATGGCATCGACCCGCCGCCGCGCCGGATAGGGCACGATCAGGATCGCCGTGCCCTTTTTCCCGGCGCGCCCGGTGCGGCCGGAACGATGCTGCAAAATTTCCGCATCGCGCGGCAGTTCGACATGGATGACCAGCGACAAATTGGGCAAATCGATGCCGCGCGACGCGACGTCGGTGGCAACGCAAATCCGTGCCCGGCGATCCCGCAGCGCCTGCAACGCCTGGTTGCGCTCCGACTGGCTGTGCTCGCCCGAAAGCGCCACGGCGTCGAAACCGCGTTCGATCAGGCTGGCGTGAAGGTGGCGGACATTGTCGCGCGTCGCGCAAAACAGCATCGCCGTCGGTGCCTCGTGGAAACGCAGCAGGTTGACGACGGCATTCTCGATATCGGCGGGCGCGACGGTCACCGCCTGATAGGCGATGTCGCCATGGCCGCGGTCCTCGCCGACGGTTGAAATCCGCAGCGCGTCCTTTTGGTAACGCTTGGCCAGCGTCACGATCGGCTTGGGGATCGTCGCCGAGAACATGAAGGTGCGCCGCGTCTCGGGGGTCGCATCGAGGATCTGCTCAAGGTCGTCGCGAAAGCCCATGTCGAGCATTTCATCGGCTTCATCGAGGATGGCGACCTTGACCTGACCAAGCTGCAACGCGCCGCGTTCAAGGTGATCGCGCAACCGCCCCGGCGTGCCGACGACGATATGCGTGCCCTGGCTCAACGCCTTGCGCTCCTTGCTGGCGTCCATGCCGCCAACACAAGTGGCGATGCGCGCGCCGGTCTGGCCATATAGCCAGATCAGTTCGCGGCTGACCTGGAGCGCCAGTTCGCGCGTCGGCGCGATGACGAGGGCGAGCGGCGCGCCCGCACGATCGGAGCGGCCATCGTCGTTCAAAAGCTGCGGCGCCATGGCGACGCCAAAGGCCACGGTCTTGCCCGATCCGGTCTGGGCGGAAACGAGCAGATCGCGCCCCTCGGCCTGGGGTTCGAGGACGGCGGCCTGGACTGGCGTGGGCGCGGCATAGCCACGGGCGGAGAGCGCTTCGGCAAGAAGCGGCGGCAGGGACTGGAAGGACATAGCGGCCCCCTTGCCCTATCTTCGCTGAAAATGCCACCGGCGAGCACCGGGGGCGGCATATTAACCGGCCCGTGCCCATTTCGCAGGTGCAGATTGGCGGTTGCAACATGGTCGTGCTGGCCACCCGCGCCATCCGCCGCAGCGAGCCAACCGGCCGGCCGCTTGGCTCGGCAGACGCCTGGCTAGGCTACTCAGCCGGGATCGCAGCGGCGCTGTGATTTTTGTATGTCGGCCAAGACGGGGCATACTCTTCCGCTTGATTGCCCCACGAACTCCAGCGCGGACGAGCGCCCCTCGCGAACAACTCCAGATACGGTCCCGGCGAACATGCTTCGATGATCGGGAAAATTTCATCCGGCTTGCGCGAATGCTCTCGCTTGCGGCTAGAGACATAGTTCACCTGGCTGCGCCCCGGCGCGAGGGTGCGGGCGTTCTTGCCGCGGACGCCAAACAGGATTATTTCGGTGACGTTGCGGAAATAGAAACCGACGCCGCGCCCATCTGATCCCCCATCCTTTCGGACCTTATGCCAGACGATGTTCGACTTGTAGGTAAATCCCCAAGCCTTCATCACCTCCAGCCCTTCTGCCAGCAGCGCATTGGGCACCCACAGATAAAGGTGCGCGGTCTCATCAGCAACGTCAGAAACCGCCAGCTCACAAATTTCAGCAAGCGACATGGTGCTGTAGCGATTAAGGCGACGATGTTCTGGCGCAACCTTGCCAGTGCTATTCTGAAAGCGCCAAGGCGGATCGGCGAGGATCGTCTTGAACTTTTTCCGCCCGCACGACGCTCTCAGATCGTCACTCGGTGTCATCGTCATTCGGCCCAATCTCAATTATCGGAAGATCGTCTTCCACATATTTTTCGCACGTTATGCCGAATGCCAATATCGGACATCCACCACCACCGCCGCCTTCAAGCCTTGGAATTAGCTTGTCCATGTGCGTGGTGGAAGCGCCATATTTATCGGCCACCTTTTTTCCGAGCGATTTGAATAGCACCTGCAAATTGCTCGCGCGGGTAACGATCACGCCCACGTCGATAACCCGTAAATCGAACAGGAGCCGAAAATTGTTCAGGTCGCGATCAAAGAACGGGTCTTTGTTGTTCCACTCGATCTCTAGACCCACGCGACCTTTGAAGCAGTCCACCTTATGCGTAGGTGAATCGCGCTCGGTGTCATCAACCCGGATGCTGGTATCGAATTTTGTCTCCCGCCAGCCACGCGCCTCAAGGAACTTGTCGATCCGGGTGGAGATGACGCTCTTTCCGCCTCCGCCAGCCAATAGCTCGCTTCGCTTAAACTCGAATGCGCGTAGCACCGCGATGATGTCTTGCCACTCCGCAGGGTGGGCCGTGGACAAGACCCCGGTGGCATTGCGCCATTCATGCACCTCATAGGCGGCAACGATATCTTCCGGGACGAGGTGCAGTGTGACCATCCGGCTTCATGGCCGGACTCAGGGCTATAAGGCAAGCCGTGGGGCCAGAGAGAATTTTGGTTCGCTAGGTATATTGGTCCCTTTTGTTTTGTACGGCACCAGCAAATCGCAACGGCAGCGCGATTGCCCGAAGCCCGCGACGGCGCTACCCAAGCGCATCCAATGCGCGCCGGAGCCTTTGCCCATGTCGTCAACGCCGTCAACGCCGTCCACCCCTTCGCCCGTATCGCCCGCGCGCCTCGTCATCCGCCGGCCTGACGACTGGCATGTCCATCTCCGCGACGGGCAAATGCTCAGCGCCGTCGTCAACCACACGGCGCGCCAGTTCGCCCGCGCCATCGTCATGCCCAATCTCAAGCCGCCGGTAACCACCGCCGCCGCCGCCGCCGCCTATCGCGATCGCATCCTTGCCGCCGTGGCGCCGGGGCTGGATTTCACGCCGCTGATGACGTGTTACCTGACCGACGGCATCGACTCGGCGGAGATCGCGCGCGGCCATGCCGACGGCATCTTCACCGCCGCCAAGCTGTATCCCGCCAACGCCACGACCAATTCGGCGCAGGGCGTCACCGATGTCCGCCACATCACGGCGGCGCTCGAAACCATGCAGCGCATCGGCATGCCGCTGCTCATCCACGGCGAGGTCACCGATGCCGACATCGATATCTTCGATCGCGAGGCAGTGTTCATCGAACGCACGCTGATTGGCCTTGCGAAGGATTTCCCGGCGCTGAAAATCGTCTTCGAACATATCACCACCGCGCAAGCCGTGGCCTTTGTCGAAGCATCAGGCCCCAACATCGCCGCGACGATCACGCCGCACCATCTGGCGATCAGCCGCAACGCCATGTTCGAAGGCGGCATCCGCCCGCACCTTTATTGCCTGCCCGTCGTCAAGCGCGAGCGCCACCGCCTGGCGCTGCGCCGCGCCGCCACCTCGGGCAATGCGAAATTCTTCCTCGGCACCGATTCGGCGCCGCACGCCGTCACCGACAAGGAAACCGCCTGCGGTTGCGCCGGCATGTTCAACGCGCCGTTCGCGCTCGAAAGCTATGCCCGGACGTTCGAGGCGGAAGGCGCGCTCGACCGGCTCGAAGCCTTTGCCAGCGAGAATGGCCCGCGCTTTTACGGGCTGCCGTTAAATGAGGGCTTGGTCGTGCTGGAACGCAGCGGCGCGGTGGTGCCCGATCGGATCGCCGCCGGCCGCGCCGAAATCGTGCCGTTCCATGCCGGCGAGAGGCTCGAATGGCGATTTCTGGGCGCCGCCTGAGACCGACTGCCGCGAACTGACCGCCGATCGCCCGCCGCGATGCCGTCCAGACCCCCGCCGCAGCCCCGCCAATGCCCCTCAATCGAGATAGTATCGCCGCTTCGCCGTCAGATCGTCGTCAAGTTCATAGACCATCGGCTTGCCGGTCGGGATCTCCTCATGGACGATATCATCGTCCGAAATCCCCGACAGATGCTTGACCAGCGCCCGCAACGAATTGCCATGGGCGACGATGATCACCCGCTTGCCGGCGCGCAGTTCGGGAACAATGGCGCTGTCCCAATAAGGCAGCACCCGGGCAATCGTGTCCTTCAGGCTTTCGGTGTCGGGAATGGCGATGCCGGCATAACGGCGATCCCCGGACAGGTCGTATCGCGACCCCTTCTCCAGCGGTGGCGGCGGCACGTCAAAGCTGCGCCGCCACACATGAACCTGCGCATCCCCATGAGTTTGCGCGGTTTCCGCCTTGTTCAGCCCGGTCAGCCCGCCATAATGGCGTTCGTTCAACCGCCAGTCCTTGGTCACCGGCAGCCACAAACGCCCCATCGTTTCCAGCGCCAAATTGAGCGTCTTGATCGCCCGGGTCTGGACGCTGGTGAAGGCGATATCGAAATCGAGCCCCGCCGCCTGCATGGCAAGCCCTGCCGCCCTGGCCTCGTCGATCCCCGCGTCGGTCAGATCGACATCCCACCAGCCGGTGAAGCGATTTTCAAGGTTCCACGCCGATTGGCCGTGACGAAGAAGGACAAGGCTAGGCATGGTGGCTCCGCGGCTGATTGAATCCCGCTCTGCCAGCCCGGACCCCGCCAACGCAACCAGCTTTGTCGCGGCACCCGGCCTTTCCGGAGATGCCGCCAGAGTCGATGGAGGCGCTTTGCGCCCGCATGGTGGGCGCCGACCGCTCGCCGGCGTTCCTCGATTTCTATCGCGCGCGAATGCCCGCCGACGCGCCCGGACATGTGCTGGCCAGCCTGTTGACCGACCGGTTTTTCTGGTTCGGGTCCGGCATTCTCGCCGAGCGCAAGGCGCGGCGCGGACAAGCGCCGGTGTATCTCTATAATCTGGCGTGGCGCAGCCCCGTGCTCGGCGGGTGCCTGCGGGCGGCGCATGGCATCGACATGGCGCTGTGGTTCGACAACGCCGATCGTGCCGGTCTGCTCGCCGGTCAGCGGCCGGAGGCCGGGGCGATCGCCAAGCTGCTCAGCAGCAGCCTCGCCGCCTTTGCCAGGACCGGCTCGCCACAGACGCCGGGCCTGCCCGAATGGGCGGCGTATTCGCCAGACAGCCGCACCTGCATGGTGTTCGACCTCCCGCCACGCACGGTGAACGATCTGGCCGGCGATGTCCGGCTGTTCTGGGAAGCCAGCGACGTCGAGCTTAGCGCCGGCATCATGCTGTAGAATCGGTTTCGCCGGCGTCGACGCGGAGCCGGCGCGGGCTCCCGCCCAGGTGAGACGGACTCTCGCCTGGGCGGGGTTTTGCGGGGCTATTGGCCGAAACGGTAGCGCAATTCGACTCCGAACGTCCGCGGCGGGCCGTAGATCGCCGTGGTGAAGCCGAGGAAAGCGCCCGCCGCGGCACCCGTGGACTGATATTCCTTGTCGAACAGGTTGCGGCCGAACAGCGACAGGTCGATCGGGCCGCCGGCGATGCCGTTCCAGTCGAGACGCGCGTTGACCAGATCGTATGACGGGGAGAAAGTGCCGGAGAACGGCAGCTTGTCGGACCAGTAATAGTCGGCATTGAAGACGATTTCGCCGACCGACTCGGGCACCGGCAGCACGTAGCGGACCCCGGCGGTCACGGTCGCCCGCGTCGCGAAATTGAACGGAATTTCGTTATTGGCGACAAAGGCTGCGATCGCCGGCGGCGCCGTAAAGCTGGTCGTCACGGGCCACAGGAAGTTGGCCCCGTAGTT
>JANNJH010000117.1:0-3838 GCA_031405775.1 Sphingomonadales bacterium
ATGAAATGCACACGCTGGTCGGCGCCGGCGCGGCCGAAGGCTCGATGGACGCCTCCAACCTGTTGAAACCGGCGCTGGCTCGCGGCGAACTCCATTGCATCGGCGCGACGACGCTCAATGAATATCGCAAATATGTCGAAAAGGACGCCGCGCTCGAACGGCGTTTTCAGCCGGTCATGGTCGGCGAGCCCAGCGTCGAGGACACCGTCTCGATCCTGCGCGGCCTCAAGGAAAAATACGAACTCCACCACGGCGTCCGCATCACCGATGGCGCCATCGTCGCCGCCGCTACCCTTAGCAACCGCTATATTTCCGATCGTTTCCTCCCCGACAAGGCCATCGACCTGATGGACGAAGCCGCGTCGCGGTTGCGCATGGAAGTCGAATCCAAGCCCGAGGCGATCGAAAATCTTGACCGCCGCATCATCCAGTTGAAGATCGAGGCCGGCGCGCTCGAACGCGAATCCGATGCGGCGTCAAAGGAACGCCTCGAAGCGCTGCGCATTGAATTGTCGGAGCTTGAGGAACAATCCGGCGCGCTGACGCTGCGCTGGCAGGCCGAAAAGGACAAGCTTGCGGCCGCCACCCATATCAAGGAACAGCTCGACGCCGCCCGGCTTGAGGTCGACCAGGCGCAGCGCGGCGGCGATTACGCCAAGGCCGGCGAGCTGACCTATGGCCGCATCCCCGATCTCGAACGCCAGCTTGCCGACGCCGAAATCGCCACCGCCAACGCCATGACCCGCGAGGAAGTCACCGCCGACGACATCGCCGCCGTCGTCTCGCGCTGGACCGGCATTCCCGTCGATCGCATGATGGAGGGCGAGCGTGAAAAGCTGCTCAAGATGGAGGATATCCTGTCGGCGCAGGTCATCGGCCAGGCCGCCGCGGTCCACGCCGTGTCGTCCGCCGTGCGCCGCGCCCGCGCCGGTTTGCAGGACCCCAACCGGCCGCTCGGCAGCTTCCTGTTCCTCGGGCCGACGGGGGTCGGCAAAACCGAGTTGACCAAGGCGCTGGCGAATTTCCTGTTCGACAACCCGCGCGCCATGGTTCGCATCGACATGAGCGAATATATGGAAAAGCACGCCGTCGCGCGGCTGGTCGGGGCGCCGCCGGGCTATGTCGGTTACGAGGAAGGCGGCGTCCTTACCGAAGCCGTCCGCCGCCGGCCGTATCAGGTCGTGCTGTTCGATGAAGTCGAAAAGGCCCATGCCGATGTCTTCAACATCCTGCTCCAGGTGCTCGATGATGGGCGCTTGACCGACGGCCAGGGTCGCACCGTCGATTTCACCAACACGCTGATCATCCTGACGTCGAACCTTGGCTCGCAATATATCGCCAGCTTGCGCGACGATCAGCCGATCAGCGACGCCGAAGCCCAGGTCATGGAGGTCGTGCGCGGGCATTTCCGCCCGGAATTCCTCAACCGCCTCGATGAAATCGTGCTGTTCCAGCGGCTCGGCGAAAGCGCCATGGCGCCGAGCGTCGACCTGCAGGTCGCGCGTGTCCAGGAGCTGCTCGATGATCGCAAGATCACGCTGGCGCTGAGCGATGCCGCCCGCCACTGGCTGGCCCGCGTCGGCTATGATCCGGTCTATGGCGCCCGGCCGTTGAAGCGCACCGTGCAAAAACATTTGCAGGACCCGCTCGCCGACCTCATCCTTGCCGGCAAGATCGCCGATGGTTCACCGGTTCATGTCGATGCAGGCGATGGCAAACTGGCGCTGTCGATCGGCTGATGCTTTAGAATTTGCTGATCCTCAGAATTTGCTGATGCTCAGAATTTGCTGATGCTCAGAATTTGAACGCAGCGCCAGCGTACAGCATGCGCCCATAAAGGTCATAGCTGTTGGCCGAAGTCTGTGTCCCCGGGAAGGTGACCGGGTTGGTATCGCCAAAGATCGGGGGCTTTTTGTCGCCGATGTTGTCGACGCCGACATAGAAGGCGAAACTGCGCTGCTTGTCGATATCGAGCCGGAGTTGCAGGTCGTGGTAGGTATAGGCGCCCACCCGGATCGGCACTGCGGCGGCAAAATTGTCGACAACCGGGCCGAGGTAGTTGACGCGATAGTTGACCGACAACCGGCCAAGGCTGAGCGTCGTCGAAACATTCACCCGGTCCTTGAAGCCGGTGCCGAGGCGACCGCAGCTGAAGCAATCGAGCTGCCCCAGTTCGTCCTGCGTCGGTCCACCCGGGAACGAGGTCTGCTGCTGCTTGATGCGATGGTTCCACAGAATTGTCAGGTCGATCGCGTTGACGCCGCCGAATTCGTGAACGTAGCGACCCTGAACATCGACACCCGAGACCAGCAACGAACCGGTATTGAGGTTGAGCGCATTGACCGTGGTGACGCGGCCGCTGCCGTTGCGGATGACGTTGCCGCAGAACAGCTCGCCACCGCCGCCTTCGAAGCATTCGTCGAGCGACGTCTGCTGGCCGATGATGCCGATCGCGTTCTCGACCTTGATGCTGTAGTAATCGGCCGACAGGCTGAAACCCGAAAGCCAGCTCGGGCGCAGCACGATACCGGCGGTCAGCGTCTTGGCCTTTTCCACGTTCAGCGCCGGGTTGCCGCCGACAAAGCCATTGATCGTCTGGATCTGCGCCGTCGAATAGACGAAGCCGCCACCGGCAACGGCGGCGGCGATCGCCGGTATGGCGCGGCAGGCCGCCGACAGGCTGGGCTTGGTGATGGCGGCGCCGTCGCCGTTTCCTTCGCGCTGGTCGCAAGGGTCTGTAACCGCCGGGAAGGTTTCGCTCTGGGCCGAAAACAGTTCGGCGATGTTCGGCGCCCGGGAAGCTTCCGCGTAGATGGCGCGGAAGCGAATATCCCTGATCGGCGCATATTCACCGCCGGCCTTCCAGCTCCAGACTCCGCCGACCGTCGAATATTCAGCATGGCGCGCCGCGGCTTCGACGCCGAGATAATAGGCCAGCGGCACGTCCCTAAGGATCGGCGCCACGACTTCGACAAAGCCTTCCTTGACGTTGAAGCGGCCGATCGTGTCCGAAAGCCGGTTGCCCAGCGTCAGGCCATCGTTGGTCGCTTGGTCAAAGTCTTCGCGGCTCGATTCATGACGATATTCGGCACCGACGGCAAAGGCCAGCGGGCCACCCGGCAGTTGAAAGATCTCGCCCGAAACCGAACCCGACACCAGGTCCTGCTTGACGCGCGCGTCATAGGTCGAACGCTGGCCATTGTTGGTGACATAGGCAGCCGCCGCCGAACTGACGCTGTTGAAGCCGAAGATGTTGATCGGCACGCAGCTGGCGTCGTTGTTGTTGGGGTCCGCATCGACGTTGATCGAGCAGACCGGGCCGCCGGCGCCGGCCACGGCGCCCAGCGCGTTGGCGTACCGCGGCCCCAGGATGATTCCCGACGAGGTGATAGCCTTGGTTTCGCCATGCGTATAATAGATGTCATAGCGCAAACCATCGCCGAATCCGCCGCGGGCGCCGCCGACCAGCCGCCAGGTGTCGCGATCGTTGGCGTTGCTGCGATCGAAGATATCGTTCGACCGGCGAATGAAGGGCAGGGCGTCGATTCCGTTGGCGATCATCGCGTTCCTGATGGCGGTCGGAATGAACGGGTTGGTGACCGGAATGCCGGCGAAGTTCGGCAAGTCGATAAACGCCACTGCCAGCGGCTCCAGGCCCGAACGCGACTTGGTCTTCGCATATTGGCCTTCGGCATAAAGCGTCAGCCCGTCGCTGACTTCATAATGGCCGCTGGCGGCGCCGAGGGTGCGTTCGACCGGCACCGACAAATAACGATCGGCGTTACGATTATAGCCATCGATGTTGGCGCTCTGAAAGGCCTTGAGCGTGTTGTCGCCG
>JANNJH010000118.1:0-1060 GCA_031405775.1 Sphingomonadales bacterium
GTCATCAACAATTTCGATGCCACTGACGCGACGACGGAAATTGACCGGCACCGGCCTGCTCCCCCGCCCGACCACCCCTATTGTACAATGAGTTGGGTGGCCGGGCGGGGGGGCGGGCCGGTGCCCCCCAACTGCAAGAGACTCTAGGCGCGGCTGGGGACCATCGACTACCGCCCCGAAAACACCGGCGGCCGCCGGCCGAGAAAGGCGGCCATGCCCTCCGCCCCGTCGGCGCTGCGCATGGCGTTCTCGATCGCGGCGGCTTCGGCGTCGAGCTGGTCGCGAAATGCGGCGGCGCTGCTTTGCGCGAGCAGGCGCTTGACGCCGCCGAACGCTGCCGTCGGACCGGCGGCGATCCGCGCCGCGACTGCCGCCGCCTCGTCCTGCAAGGCCTCGTCGTCGACCAGCCGCGTCACCAGCCCGTAACGCTCGGCTTCCTCGGCGGTGAGCCGGCGACCGAGATAGGCGAGTTCCTGCGTCCGGCGCAGGCCGATGACTCGCGGCAGCAGCCAGGTCGCGCCGCCATCCGCCGTAAGCCCGATGCCGCCATAGGCCATTGAAAAGCTCGCCGAACGGGCTGCAAGCACGATATCGCCGCCAGCGACAAGGCTGAGCCCCGCCCCCGCCGCGGCGCCCTGTGCCGCGATCACCACCGGCGCCATATGCGCCGCGAGCACCAGCAATCCCTCGTGCAGGCGTGTCGCCAGCCGGCCGATGAAGGCGGCCGCATCGGCTTCCTCGGCAAAGGCGCGGATGTCGCCACCGACGCAGAAATTCTTGCCCTCGCCGCGGATGAGAAAGGCACGCGTCGCCGGGTCGGCGGCGCATCGCGCCGCGACGGTGGCGAAGTCATCGACCAGCTCCCAGCTCATGGCGTTGCTGGCTTGCGGCCGCGCCAGCGTGATGGTGGCGACGCCGCCGGCGATGGTTCCGGTCACGAGATCGGTCATGTGATGTTCCTTGATGGGGGGAAACTCAGCCGCGCGGCGCGGGCAGCTGTTCGCGGCGATGCGTGGCGAGACCATCCAGCCCGACGCCATTCTGCGACGAAGCCAAGGGC
>JANNJH010000119.1:0-14823 GCA_031405775.1 Sphingomonadales bacterium
CCCCAATCGAGATAGTTGAGCCGCAGCCGCTGCGAAAAAAAGCTGTGCGAGGTCGGGCCGATCGCTTCGAATGGGGTCATGCTGCGGGTCGCCTTGAGGGGAGTCTGTCGCGTAGCTTTTGCCGACCGGTGGCGTTACCGCAAGCGCGCGGCCGAAATGCCTTTGCCGGCAAACGGCGGCGCGTCGCTGGGTGACCGCGGGCTGCTCGGCGAACGCGAGGAGGCTCGTTTCCACCTAGTCCGTGTAGCGCGCAAACAACTGCGGATTGCGCTCCTCGGTGTAGATCCGGTTGTGCGAATTGGGATATTGCATCGGCGTCTGGCTGGCCCGGTCGAGCGCTGTGACCTCGTCGGTGGTCAGCGACCAGGTCGCGGCGGCAAGATTGTCGGCGAGTTGTTCGTCGCTGCGGGCGCCGACCAGCACCGTCGCGACGCCCGGCCGCGCCAACAGCCAGTTGAGCGCGACCTGGCTCGGCGATGCACCGGCATGCGCGGCGGCAATCTCGATCAGTGTGTCGATGACGGCGTTGCCGCGCGGATTGTCATACGCCTTCAGCTGCCCGCTGAGCATGAGGCGCGTCGACGCATCGGCGCCGTCGCGGAACTTGGCCGACAGAAACCCTTGCGCCAACGGGCTCCAGATCAGCGCGCCGACGCCCTGGTCGACGCCGCACGGCAGCAACTCCTGTTCGGCATCGCGCACCATCAGCGAATATTGGATCTGCTGCCCGACATAGCGCTCCAGCCCGCGCGCCTCGGACACCGCCTGCGCCTTCATCAACTGCCAGCCGGCATGGTTGGAGCAGCCGATGTAGCGGACCTTGCCGCTGGTCACGAGGTCGTCGAGCGCGCGCAAGGTTTCCTCGACCGGCGTCAGCGCGTCGAAGTTGTGGACCTGGTAAAGGTCGATCCAGTCGGTGCCGAGGCGTTTCAGGCTGGCATTGCAGGCGTCGATGAGGTGGCGCCGCGACAGGCCGGTATCATGGGCGCCGCGGCCCATGCGCCCATAGGCCTTGGTGGCGACGATCACCTCGCCGCGGCGGTCGCCCAGCGCCTCGCCCAATATCTCCTCGGAGCGGCCGGCCGCATAGAGATCGGCGGTGTCGAACAAATTGACGCCGGCATCAAGGCACATGTCGATCTGACGCCGGGCATCGACACCGCGTGTCGCACCGACGCCGGCGAAATAGCCTTCGCCGTCGCTGAAGGTCATGGCGCCGAAGCCGAAGGTCGAGACCTGCAGCCCGCTTTTTCCGAGGAATCGCATTTCCATGGCAGGCTTCTCTCCGTTGTTGGTCCGCTAGCTTATATAACCAAGTCATCGGCGCCGCGCCGCGTCACGTCAACGCAAGGAACAGCGCCAATGGCTGACCGCTGCACGGGGAACGAACTTGCGCGGGCGCGCTATCGGGCGCTACGCATGGATCTCATCGGCACATAAACGGCGCTAGCGAGGAACGAAAATTGTCGGAGGCGAACGCCAACCCCGTCGGAGCCCCGTCACTGACCGCCCGCCAAGACTATCTCACGCGGCTGGCGATCCGCGTCCCCAAGACCGCCGAGGTCGTTGCCGACCATATCCGCAAGCGGATCATTCGCGGTGAGCTCAAGGAAGGCGACTTCCTGCCGCCCGAGGGCCAATTGATGGGCACGCTCGGCATTTCGCGCCCGACCCTGCGCGAGGCCTTCCGGATTCTCGAAGCCGAGATGCTGATCAGCGTGGTTCGCGGTTCGCGGACCGGCGCGCGCGTCCACCAGCCGCGGGTCGAGAGCGTGTCGCGCTATGCCAGCTTCGTCCTCCAGGCGCAGGGCACGACGATCGCCGACATCTACGATGCCAGGCTGGCGATCGAACCGTTCATCGCGCGCCGGCTCGCCGAGAACCCTGATCCGGCGGTGATCGCGCGGTTGCGCGCCGAGGCCGAGCGGCTGACGGCGTTCGTCGAGGACGGTCGTTACGTCGATTTCATGATCGGTCTGGCGGAGTTTCACCGGCTGTTGGTCGAGCTGGGGGGTAACCAGACGCTGCTCGTCCTGACCGCCATCCTGCAGGACGTTGTCGCGCGCTACCAGATCGACTCGGTGCAACGGCGTCGCATTCCCGAGGATCTGCTGCGTCGCCGCTCGCTTTTGGGCATCCGCTCGATCAAGAAATTGATCGCGTTGATCGCGGCCGGCCGGCCCGACGACGCCGAAGCGCATTGGCGTCGCCATGTCATCAATGCCAACACGTCGTGGGTGGAAACCGGCGCCGGGGCGCGGCTGATCGATAGTCTCGAATAGGGCGGCGGCGATGGCGCGCCGCCGAGTTATGTCGCCAAACCTCTTGCACTTGCTGCTGTAGTACCTAGTGAACCTGCACAGGTGAAGCCGGGCAGGTCCGGTGTTGGGAGACGCCAAGGCGCATCTCGCCGACCGCTTCGTTTCGGTTGCACCGGCGGCGGTCGCGGCGCATGGCGGCATCGGCTATACATGGGAATATGAGTTGAACATCTGGTTCCGGCGTTCATTGTTCGATCGAGCCTGTCTGGCCTCGCCAGCGGTGCATCGCGCCGGCGCCGCCGATCTGGCCGGCTGATGAGCGCGATCGAACCCGCCGCCGAACCCGCCGCGCTTGGGCTTTCGCTGGCCGGAACGCCGTTGCCGATTTTCGAGCGCGCGCCGAACAGCCCGATGGGTGCGTCGCCGCTGCGGCGTCCCGGCTCGACCCGCCGGACCTCGACGATCGACGTGACCTGGCCCGAGGGCCGCGACGGCGTCGGAATCTTCGAAGGCCATGCCCGCGATGTCCTGACGCCGGCGGATGGCGGCGTCATGGTCGTTCTCGCCGAGGATCGCAGCCATGTCCTGTCGGAAAATCGCGTCATCCTTGCGGCCACCAGCGAACCGCCGCGCGAAAGCCTGTCGCAACTCGCCGGCGCCCGGGCCGGCGGCCATCTTCGTGCCGCGCTCGATGCGGCCCTGCACGCGGAACGGCTGGCGGGGACGCCGCTCTATTTGCTGCTCGACGACATGGCCGGGGCGACGCTCGTCGCCGGCTGGACCTGGTCGCGGTGGAGCGACGACGGGCTGACGGCGCGGGCGCCGGAACAGATCGCGGCGCACAGCCGCAAGATGGAGGGGGTCTGCATCGGCTTTCGGCCAGGCTCGGCTGCGCTCTGGCAGGAGGGGAAGCCCCGCCCCGACCAGAATGCCACAAGGGTGCCGCCCTTGCCGCACCCCGACGATATGCCGGGCTGGCACGCGCTGGTCGATCGCGGCGGCGTCAATTTCCGGCGGGCGCGGCGTATCGACGTCTGGCGCCAGGGCGGCCTGATCCACATCGATTCGGCTTTCCAGGACAGCGCCAGCGCGCCCGATGGCGGCGACCGCATCGCGATCCACGAATATCGCGTGGCAGCGACGGCGGATGCCGAGACCGCCACCTTGCTGTCGGCGGTGGCGACGCCGGGGACGCTGCCCTACGCCGAATGTCAGGCGGCGCCGACCAACATCGACGCGCTGATCGGAACGCCGCTGCGGGAGTTGCGCGAGACGGTGCTCGCCACGCTGCGCAAGACGGCCGGCTGCACGCACCTCAACGACGTCATGCGCGCTCTCGCCGAGGTGCCGAGGCTGGCGGCGGCGCTCGACTAGAGTCGCTTGGCAGTTGGGCGGCACCGGCCCGCGGTGGTGCCGCCGCGCGCTTCGACCATCGCGGCGCAGGCGGCAAGAGCGCGGTCTCGACGACGTCGTCCGCCGGCTCGCCGCGCCTGATGCGACCTTTAAGCATGTTGCCGAGCTGGTCGCCGCCGGGCGCAAGCTCCTCCACGATGGCGACATGGCTGCCGGCATTTTTTCGGCCGGGCAGGTGCAGGGCTTGATCCACGACATTCCGACGGTAAAGGTGCTGATCGACCACATTGTCGCCGACGCGCAAGCAAATCAAGGACCCTGACCATGGCCGAAGCCTATATCGTTGCCGCCGTTCGCACCGCCGGTGGCCGCCGCAATGGCCGGCTGGCCGGTTGGCACCCCGCCGATCTCGCCGCCAAGGTGCTCGATTCGGTCGTCGCCCGCGCCGGCATCGCGCCCGATGCGGTCGAGGATGTCATCATGGGCTGTGTCACCCAGGCCGGCGAACAATCGAATCACGTCGGGCGCAACGCCGTGCTGGCTTCGGGCCTGCCGAACAGCGTGCCAGCGGTGACCATCGATCGCCAGTGCGGCAGCTCGCAACAGGCGATCCACTTTGCTGCGCAAGCGGTGATGTCGGGGACGATGGATGTCGTCATCGCGGCGGGGGTCGAGAGCATGACGCGGGTGCCGATGGGCGCCGCCGCGTTGCGCGATACCGGGGCCAGCCCGCTGTCGCAGGCGATCCGCGACCGCTATGGTGTCGAACAGTTCAGCCAGTTCGGCGGCGCCGAGATGATCGCGAAAAAATGGGGCTTCAGCCGCGACGATCTCGATGCCTTTGGCGTTGAAAGCCATTTGCGCGCCCAGGCGGCGACGATGGCCGGTGCGTTCGACAAGGAAATCGTGCCGATCGCCATCACGCTGCCCGATGGCAGCAGCGAAATGCACGTCGTCGACGAGGGCATCCGCTGGGACGCGTCGACCGAGAGCATGGCGAAGGTCAAGCTGCTGGTTGAAGGCGGCGTCATCACCGCTGCGACCGCGAGCCAGATCACCGATGGCGCCTCGGCGGTGATGGTGGTTTCGGAACGCGCGCTCAAGGCGCATAACCTGACGCCGTTGGCGCGGATCGTCAACATGACGGTCACCGCGGGTGACCCGGTGGTGATGCTCGAAGAGCCGCTGTTCGCCACCGACAAGGCGCTGAAGCGCGCCGGCATGACGATCGGCGACATCGACCTGTACGAAGTCAACGAGGCATTCGCCCCGGTGCCGATGGCTTGGCTAAAGCATGTCGGCGCCGATCACGCGCGTCTCAATGTCAACGGCGGCGCCATCGCGCTCGGCCATCCGCTCGGCGCGTCGGGAACCAAGCTTATGGCGACGCTGATCTATGCGTTGAAGACGCACGGCAAGAAATACGGCCTGCAGACGATGTGCGAAGGCGGCGGCATCGCCAATGTGACGATCGTCGAGGTGCTCTGAGCCCAGCGCGCGGGATATAGGCGCCAAAGCCGAGGCTCGACGCTGGACCTGAACGCGCCTCTGCCATCGGCTTCGCGCCAGATTTCGCCAAGGCCCGCCCGCTGCACACCACAACGCCAACCTGTATAACCATGTCGGTTGCGCCGGCCGCCGCGGCAGGGCAAAGGACGCGCAATCATATCGCAGCTGGAGCACGGACATGAGCAGCGTCGGAACCTTCACGATCGAAGACGGCATCGGCATCCTCCGCATCGATTCGCCGCCGGTAAACGCGCTTGGCATCAACGTCCGCCGCGCCCTTGACGAGGGCTTTCGCCGTTTCGGCGCCGACGACGCGGTCAAGGCGATCGTGCTGATCTGCGGCGGCCGGACGTTTTTTGCCGGAGCCGACATTTCCGAATTCGGCAAGCCGATGGCGGAGCCAGACCTGCTCGACGTGTTCGCGATCGTCGAAAACGGCAGCAAACCGGTTGTCGCGGCAATCCATGGCACGGCGCTGGGTGGCGGCTATGAATTGGCGCTGGTCTGCCATTATCGTATCGCGGTCGCGTCCGCCAAGATCGGGCTGCCCGAAGTCAATCTGGGCCTGCTGCCCGGCGCCGGCGGCACCCAGCGGTTACCGAGGATCGTTGGCGTCGAGGCGGCGATGGAGATCATGACGACCGGCGCGCCGGTGCCGGCGCCAAAGGCGCTGGCGCTCGGCATGATCGACGCCGTCGCCGAGGAAGGCCATCTGCACCGCGATGCCGTTGCCTTTGCGCGCCGCCTGCTCGCCGAGGGCAAGCCGCTGCAGCGCGTCCGCGATCGCCAGGACAAGGTGGCACCGGCGCGCGGCCATCCCGAGATCTACGACGCCTTTCGCGCCAGGAACGCCCGGGCCTTTCGCGGCTTCAAGGCGCCGTGGAACATCATCAAGGCGGTCGAGGCTGCGGCCGAACTGCCCTTCGATGCCGGCATGGCGCGCGAACTCGAGCTGTTCAACGACCTGATGTCGGGCACCGAAGCGACCGCCCAGCGCACCTATTTCTTCGCCGAGCGCGAGTCCGCCAAAATCCCCGACGTTCCCGCCAGCACGCCGATCATCCCGATCAAGACCGTCGGCGTCATCGGCGCCGGTACGATGGGCGGCGGCATCACGATGAACTTCCTCAATGCCGGTATCCCGGTGACGCTGGTCGAGATGAGCCAGGAGGCGCTCGATCGCGGCGTCGGCGTCATCCGCCGCAATTACGACAATACCGCCAAAAAGGGCCGGATGACCGCCGAGCAGGTCGAGCAGCGCATGGCGCTGGTGACGCCGGCGCTGGGGCTGGAGGCATTGTCGCAGGTCGATCTGGTGATCGAGGCGGTGTTCGAACAGATGGCGGTCAAGAAGGATGTGTTCGCCAAGCTCGACAAGATCGCCAAGCCGGGGGCGATCCTCGCGTCCAACACGTCGTACCTCGATCTCGACGAGATCGCCGCCGCGACGTCGCGGCCGGAATGGGTGATCGGGATGCACTTCTTCTCGCCGGCGAACGTCATGCGGCTGCTCGAGGTCGTGCGCGGCGCCAGGACGTCGAACGAGGTCATCGCCACGGCGATGAAGCTCGCCAAGACCATCGGCAAGGTGCCGGTGCTGGCGCGCGTCTGCAACGGCTTCATCGCCAATCGCCTCATGTCGCAGCGCGGTCGCCAGGCCGATGCGCTGGCGCTGGAAGGCCCGACGCCGGCGGAGATCGACAAGGCGCTGTATGATTATGGCTTTGCCATGGGGCCGTTCCAGATGAACGACCTTGTCGGGCTCGACGTGATCGGGCGCGACAACAAGGAACGCAGCGTCCGCGGCGATCTCGTCAAGATGGGGCGGCTCGGCCTGAAGCAGAATGGCGGCTATTACGACTATGACGAAAAGCGCAATGCGACGCCGTCACCGGTGGCAGCGGATTTGATCGCCGATTTCGCGCGATCGAAGGGCATCACCAGCAAGGGATCGCTGCCGGCCGAGGCGATCGTTGCGCGCCTGCTTTACCCGGTCGTCAACGAAGGCGCCAAGGTGCTTGAGGAAGGCATCGCGATCCGGGCGTCCGACGTCGATGTGGCGGCGATCCTTGGCTATAACTGGCCGGTCTATACCGGCGGCCCGATGTTCTGGGCCGACACGATCGGGCTGCCCAAGGTCGTTGCCGGGCTCGAGGCGATGGGCATCGAACCGGCGGCGCTGCTCCGCCGGATGGCGGCCGAGGGCAAAAGCTTTACGCGGGGTTGATCGGGCGTCCGACCGGGCGCGGCGACGCTTTTCGCAAGCGCAGGCGCCGGCAATGATTGGCGGTGTGGCCGGCCTTGCCCTACATCGTCAAACGCCATGCACCGCATTTCCTCCCTCTTCCGGCTCGGCGTTGTGCTGCTGCTGGCCGGTTGCACGATCCCGCAAGCACGGCGTGCCCCGCCTGCGCCGCCTGCGCCGCCGCCCGCCATCGCCGCAAAGCCGGTCTGGCAGGCGCGCAAGGTCGTCGCCGACGCCGTGACGGTGCCCGGCGGCCGGCTCCACACCGTCAAGCCCGGCGAGACCGGCATCGCCATCGCCCGCGCTTATGGCATCGGCTGGGGCAGGGTCGCGGCCGCCAACGGCTTGAAGCCGCCGTACACGATCGAAGTCGGCGACCGGCTGCGGCTGCCAAGCGCCGCCCACGTCGCGGCGATGAGCGTCGAGGACCGGGCGCGGGCGTTTACGCTCCAGATCGACGACATCATCACCGGCGGCGAACCCGCGGCACCCCGGCCGGTGCCGGCGGCTCGCCCGAAACCGGGGGTGAAACCGCCCGCCGCAACCGCACCAGCGCCCGCGCCGCTCCCCGTGTTGACCGGCGATTCGCTGCTGCCGGCGTTGGCCGGCGGGGCGCTGCGATTCGCCTGGCCGGTCGATGGCCGCATCATCTCGGGCTTCGGCGCCAAGCCCGGCGGCCGCTTCAACGACGGCGTCAATCTCAAGGCGTCGGCCGGTGCTCCGGTGCGCGCCGCCGCCGATGGTGTCATCGCCTATGCCGGCGACGCCATCCCGGGTTTCGGCAACCTCATTCTGATCAAGCACGCCGGCGGCTGGGTGAGCGCTTATGGCCATAACGCGGCGCTGCTGGTGGCGCGCGGCCGGCGCATCGCCCGCGGCGACGTCATCGCCCGCGCCGGCAGCACGGGATCGGTGACCGAACCCCAGGTGCATTTCGAGCTGCGGCGCGGGCGCACCCCGGTCGACCCGGCCAGGATCATCGGCGGACGGTGACAGCGCGGCCCCGCTCGCGTATGGCCCGTGCGGATGACACTCACCCTTGATTCCGCCCCCCGCGTTCTGGATGGCGCTCCGCGCGTCCTTGATGGCGCTCCGCGCGTCGGCATGGTCTCGCTCGGTTGCCCCAAGGCGCTGGTCGACAGCGAACGCATCCTGACGCAGCTGCGCGCCGACGGCTATGCGCTGTCGGGCGATTATGCCGGCGCCGATGTCGTCATCGTCAACACCTGCGGGTTCCTCGACAGCGCCAAGGCCGAAAGCCTTGAAGCCATCGGCGAGGCCATGGCCGAAAACGGCAAGGTCATCGTCACCGGCTGCCTTGGCCATGAAGCCGACAGCATCCGCGCCCGCTTCCCCGATGTCCTCGCCGTCACCGGCCCGCAGCAATATGACGCCGTCGTCGATGCCGTGCGCGCCGCCGCGCCGCCGGTGAAATCGGCCTATCTCGACCTTGTTCCTGATGCCGGATTGAAGCTGACGCCGCGCCATTACAGTTACTTGAAGATCTCCGAAGGCTGCGACCATCGCTGCGCCTTTTGCATCATTCCCTCGCTTCGCGGCGATCTCGCCAGCCGGCCGCCGGCGGCGATTCTGCGCGAGGCCGCGGCGTTGGTGAAGGGTGGGACCAAGGAATTGCTGGTCATCGCCCAGGACACATCGGCCTATGGCGTCGACCTGCGCCATGCCGTGTCGACGCTCGGTGGCCGCGCGCTGCGGGCGCATATCACCGACCTGTCGCGCGAACTGGGGGCGCTGGGGGCCTGGGTGCGGCTGCATTACATCTACCCCTATCCGCACGTCGACCAGCTCATCGGGCTGATGACCGAGGGCTTGCTGCTGCCCTATCTCGACATCCCATTCCAGCACGCCAGCCCCTCGGTGCTGCGCGCCATGCGGCGGCCGGCGAATGATGCCAAGGTGCTCGATCGCATCCAGAAATGGCGCGGGTTGGTGCCTGATCTGGCGCTGCGCTCAACCTTCGTTGTCGGCTTTCCCGGCGAGACCGAGGCCGATTTCCAATATCTTCTCGACTGGCTCGAACAGGCGCAGATCGATCGCGCCGGCGCCTTTCGCTACGAAGCCGTCGAAGGCGCCGCCGCCAATGCGCTGCCCGGCGCGGTGCCCGAGGCGGTGAAGGACGAACGCTGGCACCGCTTCATGGCGGCGCAAACCGCCATCTCGGCGCGGCGACTGGAAATGAAGGTCGGCCGCGATATCGACGTGCTGATCGACGCCGTCGACGACGAGGGCGGCGCCACCGGGCGCAGCAAATATGACGCGCCCGAGATCGACGGCGAGGTGCATCTGCGCGACGCCGGCGGCATCGCGGTCGGCGATATCGTCCGCGTCCGCGTCGAGGAATCGGACGAAGCCGATTTGTTCGGCGTGCCGGTATAGGTTTAACCCTCTCCCTTGAGGGGAGAGGCGAGAGACGCCGCCCTTGCGGTGGCCCGGGTGAGGGTGGTCTTCTTTCGGGGAACTGGGGCCACCCTCACCCGCCGCGCTGGCGCGCGAGTCGCCTCTTCCCTCAAGGGAGAGGGGGGGCGATCACCGATATCCCCGCGTGACGCGGGCGCCAGCCTTCCGCTACAGCATTACCATGACCGATTTCGCCAATCTGCTCCTCGCCGACGACGGCGGCCCCGCCACCGTTCTGACGCTCGTCACCGCCGCCGGGCTCGATGACTGGCTGCGCGGGCAAAGCGAACGCACCCGCGCCTTTGTCGCGGCGCAGGGCTTCAAGGCCCGCCCCGACGAGATCGCGCTGCTGCCCGGTGACGCCCCCGGCGACTGGTCGGCGCTGGCCGGCGTCGAAGCCGGCGACCTTGGCCCCTGGGCGCTGGCGGCGGCGGCGGCGAAACTGCCTCCCGGGCGCTATCGGCCATCGATGGCGATCGCGGCCTCGGGACTCGGCTGGTTGCTCGCCCAGCATCGCTTCACGCGCTATCGCGCCGCCACCGGCGACACCGGCCCGCGTGTGCTGCTCACATCGGAACGCGCCGCGATCGGCGAAACCGTCTGCCTCGCCGATGCGACGGCGCTGGTCCGCGACCTCGTCGACACGCCGGCGTCCGATCTCGGCCCCGCCGAACTCGCCGAAGCCGTCGCCGTGCAGGCGCGGGCCTTTGGCGCGAGCATCGACGTCATTAAGGGCGAGGCGCTGCTCGCCGGTAATTTTCCTGCTGTCCACGCCGTCGGCCGCGCCGCCTCCCGCGCGCCGCGCCTCATCGACTTGGGCTGGGGCGATGCGACGCACCCGAAACTGACGCTGGTCGGCAAGGGCGTCACCTTCGACACCGGTGGCCTCAACCTCAAGCCCGGCAGCGGCATGGCGGCGATGAAGAAGGACATGGGCGGCGCGGCGCACGCCCTGGCGCTGGCGCGTCTCGTCATGCAGGCCAAGCTGCCGGTGCGGCTGCGGCTGATCATCCCGGCGGTCGAAAACAGCATATCGGGCGATGCCATGCGCCCCGGCGATGTGCTCGCCAGCCGCGCCGGCAAGACCATCGAGGTCACCAACACCGATGCCGAAGGCCGGCTCATCCTCGCCGATGCGCTGGCGCTGGCGGGGGAGGATTGCCCGGCGCTGATCATCGATTTCGCGACGCTGACCGGCGCGGCGCGGGTGGCGCTCGGCCCGCAACTGCCGGCGTTCTTTGCCAATGACGAGGCGCTGGCCGCCGATTTCGCCATCGCCGCGCAAACCGCCGCCGATCCCCTGTGGCGGCTGCCGTTGTGGCCCGGCTATCGCGACATGCTCAAATCCTCGGTCGCCGACCTCAACAATTCGCCCGAAGGCGGTTTTGCCGGCGCCATCACCGCGGCGCTGTTCCTCGAAGCCTTTGTTTCGCCCGGTACGCCCTGGGCGCATTTCGACACCTTCGCCTGGACGCCGGCGGCGCGCCCCGGTCGTCCCAAGGGCGGCGAAGCGCTGGGGCTGCGGGCGGCGTGGGCGCTGTTGAAGTTGCGCTTTGGCCAACAAACTTCGTGACCATGCAACGATCTTCGGCTCCCGTTCGTTTCCACCCTGCCGACGGCGTGTCCGTCCGGCACCGCGAAACGGCTGAACGGAAGCCAAGTGTTGAAAATGTTGGAGAATTCACAGGCGCGTCTGGACGAATGGCGCGGCACGTTGCTGCGCTATGTCCAGTCGGGCCAGCCCGACCTGACCAATCGCCAGATGGCGCTGCTGCTCGTCGCCGGCCAGGAAGCCGGGCCGCACACGGTACGCGGGCTGGCGGCGCGGCTCGGCGTTTCGAAGCCGGTGGTGACGCGCGCGCTCAACAGCCTTTCGGCGATCGGGCTGGTGGCGCGGCGCCGCGACGAGGCCGACCGGCGCAGCGTCTTTGTCGACCTGACCGAGCGCGGCGAGGGCTTTCTCGCCGCCTTCGCCGGGCTGATCGCCGCCGATGACGGCGGGCGCAAGCCCTGAACCGCCGATGGCGCGGCTGAC
The DNA here is from genome assembly GCA_031405775.1 of Sphingomonadales bacterium. Lineage (GTDB taxonomy): Bacteria > Pseudomonadota > Alphaproteobacteria > Sphingomonadales > Sphingomonadaceae > Sandarakinorhabdus. The sequence goes on from JANNJH010000119.1 coordinate 11,822, forward strand.
CGGTCCGCGCCCAAGGCTCGATCCGCGCCGCCATATCGCGCGGCCGGATCTGATCGATATCGCGCTGGCCGGGGACGTTGCTGCGGCGCGTTACGTGGCGCCGGTCGCTAGGCGTTGCAGCGTGCCGCGAACCGCCATGCGCAAGACCGGCGATGCCGCCGCCGTCGCTGTCAGCGAGTTGTTGTTCGGCGAAATCTTCGAGGTTTTCGAGACTGTCGGAGACTGGGCCTTCGGGCGCAGCGCCGCCGATCGCTACACCGGCTGGGTGCGTGCCGACGTGCTTGGGCAAGGCGATGACGAGCCGCGCCAGCGCATCACCGCGACCATCGCGCCGGTGTTTTCATCGCCCGATATCAAGGCCGGCGTCGGCGCCGAGCTGCCGTTCGGCGCGCTGGTCACCGGCGTCGCCGGGGCGGGATTTCTCGCACTGTCGGGCGGTGGTTTCATCCATCTTCGCCATCTGGGACCGGCGCCGAGCGACCCGCTGGCGGCGGCGCTAGGTTTCATCGGCGCACCCTATCTGTGGGGCGGGCGGACGCCGGCCGGAGTCGATTGCTCGGGGCTGGTGCAGGCGGCGCTGACGGCGTGCGGCATCGCCTGTCCGCGCGATTCGGACCAGCAACTCGCCGAACTCGGGACTGCTGTCGCCTTTGAAGATCGCGCTGCCGGTGACGTGATGTTCTTTCCCGGCCATGTCGGCATGCTGGCGACACGCGACCGGTTGCTCCACGCCAATGCGCACTGGATGGCGACGGTGGAGGAGCCGCTCGCCGATGTCATCGCGCGGCTGGAAGCGGCAGGGGTGGCGGCGCCGGTATCGGGCGTGCGGCGGGTTACGGCTTGATAAACTTCAGCGTCATGCGGTCGCTTTCGCCGATCGCCGCATATTTCGCCTTGTCCTTGTCGCCTTCGGCATAATTGGGCGGCAGCGTCCAGACGCCTTTGGGATAATCCGTTGTATCCTTGGGGTTGGCGTTGATTTCCGATGCGCCGACAAACTTGAAACCGGCGGCTTCGGCGATGGCGCGGACGGTGGAAACCTTCATATAGCCGCTTGATGTCATCAGGCTGTCGGGCTTGTCCTCGGGCAGGCGGTGCTCGACGATGCCGAGCGTGCCGCCGGGCTTCAACGCGGCAAAGAACGCCTTGAAAGCTTTGGGTGCGAAACCCGCCATGTGCCAATTGTGGACATTGCGGAAGCTGAGCACCGCATCGACCGAAGCGGCCGGCGCGATGTCATAGGCATCCTTGCCGAACACCGTGACCTTGACCTTGCCGAACACCGCCGGGTTGGCGCCAAGCTTGTCCTTGAAGGCCTTGACCGATGCCGCCGCGCGCTCGCTCGCCGCCGGGTTGGCGGCAGCGGCATAAAGGGTTCCCTTGTCGTGGAGGTAGGGCGCCAGGATATCGGTGTACCAGCCGCCGGACGGCGAGATTTCGACGACACTCGATGTCGGCAGGATACCAAAGAACGTCAGCGTCTGCGCCGGATGGCGCCAGGCGCCAGGCGTCGCGCGCCTTGTTGGCGTCCGAGCGATGGGCGCCGGCAAGCGCTGTATCGAACGGTCCGGCGGCGGCGGGAACTGCCGCGACGGCGGCGAAGGCGGCGGTGATGGCGAACAGGGTCTGGCGCAACATCTGAATCTCCCGAAAGGCTCGCTACGGCATCGCGACCGCAGGGTCGCCACACCAGCGCGACTTGGCTTTGGCTGGTCATAGGGCTAGCGGGTTTCGATGGACTCGCAAACGACAATCGCGCTGCTCGCCGGCGGTATCGGGCTGACCATCGCCGCCAGCCTGGGGGACATGGCGCGGCGTCGTGCCCCGTTGGCGTGGCACGCCTATGTGCCGTGGCACGCGGCGCTGTTCGGCGGCGTCGCGGCGGCGTTGTTCGCCGCGGTGCACCTGCATTCGCTGCTCCGGATGGCGGTGCCATGACAAACGGGGTCTGGGGCCAATGGCCCCAGCCGCCGGAGGCCCTTGAGATGTCGCCGGAGGCCCTTTACGCCGCTGAAATCCCGAACGCATCGAGGATAAACGTATAATCCTCGGCGATGTCCTCGAGCGCGGCGAAACGCCCGGATTTGCCGCCATGGCCGGCGCCCATGTTGGTCTTCAGCAGCAGGATATTGCCGTCGGTCTTGAGGCTGCGCAGCTTCGCCGTCCATTTCGCCGGCTCCCAATAGGTGACGCGCGGATCATTCAGCCCGGCGGTGACGAGCATCGGCGGATAGGCCTGGGGCCGGACATTGTCATACGGGCTGTAACCGCGGATCAGCTCGAACGCCGCCTTGTCGACAATCGGATTGCCCCATTCCGGCCATTCGCCCGGCGTCAGCGGCAGCGTGTCATCGAGCATGGTGTTGAGCACGTCGACGAACGGCACATCGGCGACAACGGCGCGCCACAGCTCCGGATCGGTATTGACGACAACGCCCATCAATTCGCCGCCGGCCGAACCGCCGCTGGCCGAGATGTTGCCGGTTTTCGCCCAGCCGGCGGCGACCAGTCCCTTGGCGGCATCGACGAAATCATTGAAGGTGTTGGCGCGCTTTTCGAGCTTGCCGTCGAGATACCATTTATAGCCAAGATCGTCGCCGCCGCGGATATGGGCGATGGCATAGGCCAGCCCGCGATCGAGCAAACTCAAGCGGTTCGCCGAAAAACTCGGGCTCATGGCGATGCCATAGGCGCCATAGCCATAAAGATGGAGCTTGCCCGATCCGTCGCGCGGAAAGCCTTTTTTATAAACGATCGACACCGGCACAAGGGCACCATCGCGGGCGGTGATGGTCAGGCGCTGCGTGGCATAAAGGCCGGCATCATAGCCCGATGGCACGTCCTGGACCTTGCGGGTGTCGAGCCTCGCCGTCTCCACGTCATAATCGAACACCGTCGCCGGGGTGACCATCGAGCTGTAGTTGAGCCGCAGCATTGGTGCATCGGCTTCGGCGTTGGCGCCGATGCCGACGGTGTACGAGGCTTCCGCGAACGGCACGATG
>JANNJH010000120.1:0-7799 GCA_031405775.1 Sphingomonadales bacterium
CCAATATCATCTCGGCGGCCCCGGCGAGCGCGTCGCGGCGCAGCGGCCACGAGGGCGAGCCGGCATGCCCCGCCCACCCGGTCACCTGAACCTGATAGCGCAGCTGTGCCGCGTTGCCGGGCACAGTGCCGACCGCCAGCCCCTCGGCTTCGAGCAGCGGTCCCTGTTCGATATGCGCTTCCAGATAGGCCAGCGACGTGCCCGGCGCGCGCGCGGCGCCCAGATAGCCCGCGACGTCGATCTCGTCGGCGAGTGCGATACCTAGCGTGTCGACCATGTCGAGCGCTTCGGCGCGCAGCGTACCGGCGACCGCGCGGCTGGTCAGCATGGCGGCGGGAAAGCGCGAACCTTCCTCGTCGCCAAAGGCGATGACTTCGATCGCGAAGTTCCTTCGCCGCCCGCTCGCCTGCAGCGCCGCCACCGCCTCCACGCCCAGCAATATGCCAAGCGGACCGTCATAGCGCCCGCCGTCGCGCACGCTGTCGAGATGACTGCCGATCAGCAGCGCCGGCGCCGCCGGATCAAGCCCGTCATAACGGCCGATCAGGTTCGCGGCGGCATCGCGGCGCACTGTCATCCCAGCCTCTTTCATCCAGCCCGACAGCGCCTCCTGCGCCGCGGCATAGGCGGGTGTGAGATACCCCCGGTACAGCCCATCCGCCGTTTCCGAATAGGGCGCAACGCCCAGGACGTCACACCGGGCAACGGCGCGCGCACCGCCGGGCGTTACGACGCTCACCACGCCGCGACTCCGCCATCGCTACGCGGGTCGGTCGCGCCCTCGAGCCGGCCGTCGGCATGGCGGACGATCGCGCCCGCATGGCCCATCGTCGCCGTCGGTGCGCCGATCCGCTCGACATCGTGCCCAGCCGCCGCGAGCATGGCATAAAGCGGCTCGGGCAAGCCGTCCTCGATTTTCAGCGTCGTGCTGTGGTCGCCCCAGGTGCGTCCGAGCAGCCAGCGCGGGGCGTTGATCGCTGCCTGGAGGTCGGTGCCGTAGCGCGCGTAGCGGGTGAATAGCGCCGCCTGCGTCTGCGGCTGGCCCTCGCCGCCCATCGTGCCATAGGCCATCACCCGCCCGTCGTCGAAGCGCGCCAGCGCCGGATTGAGCGTATGGAACGGTTTGCGCCCGGGGCGCAGCGCGTTCCAGCCCCGTTCGGCCAGGCGGAACGAACTCCCGCGGTTCTGCCAGGTGATGCCGGTTTGCGGCAGCACCAGTCCCGAGCCGAATTCGAAATAGGTCGACTGGATCGCGCTGACCACGCGTCCCTCGGCGTCGGCCGCCCCGAACCAGCAGGTGTCGCCCCATTGCGGCGGCTGCGGCCACGTCAGCGCGCGCGCCGGATCGATGCACGCCGCGAGGGCGTCGAGCGCCGGGCTATCGTCGAGCAGGGCCTGCGGGTCGGCGTCGGTAAAGTCGGGGTCGCCGCAATTGCGGTCGCGCCAGAGAAACGCCTGCTTGGTGGCTTCGACCAGCCCGTGGACATGGTCGAAGCCGTCGCACTCGGTGGTCGCCAGGCGATCGAACAAGGCGAGGATCAGCAGCGAGGCGATACCCTGCGTTGGCGGCGCGCTGTTGTACAATGTGGCGCCGCCAATCCCGACCTGCAGCGGCGTTGGCCGGGTGGCGCGATGCGCGGCCAGGTCGGCCAGGGCGACCGGGCTGCCCAGCGCCTCGAGGTCCGACGCGATCCGCCGCGCCAACGCGCCGCGATAGAAATCGTCGAGGCCATTTGCCGCGAGCCCGCGCAACGTCGCCGCCAGCGCCGGCTGACGCAGCATTTCACCGGTGCGCAGCGGACGATGCTCGGGCTCGAAGATCGCGGCATAGGCTCCGGGCTGGGCCCGCAACTCGTCGCCCCTGGCCTTGGCGATCGCGGCGCCGCCGGCGGTGACCGCGACGCCGGCCTCGGCATGCCTGATCGCGTCGCGCAGCAGCCGATCGAGCGGCAGCCGGCCAGCCGCTTGCGCCAATGCCGCGGCCCAGCTCGAAATCGTGCCCGCCACGGTATTCGCCGCGAGCGGCCCGCGCGTCGGCACGGCGTCGAGCCCGGCATAAAGTGCGAGGTCGGCCTGGTCCGCCGCACCGCCGCAGCCATGCACCGAATGGACACGGCCATCGGGCTCGGCGATCAGCCAGAAGCCATCGCCGCCAATCCCGGTCATGTGCGGATAGACGACCGCCAGCGTCGCGGCGACCGCGACCGCCGCCTCGACGGCATTGCCGCCGTCGCGCAGCACGCTCAGCCCCGCCTCGGCCGCCAGATAATGCGGCGCGGTTACCATGCCGTGGCGGCCGCCGACGGTTGCCAGGGTCATTGGATCATGCCCCCACGCTCAGACGCCTGACAGAAATACGCAGCCGAGCGCCACCGGCCACGGCACTCCCATCTGTCATGCGGCTTCCCTCTGCAATCCCCCGGGCGGCGGAGAAACTCCGATCAGCCCCCGTTCCTCCAGTGTGGCGGCGTACGCGAACAGCGTCGCTTCGTCGCCGTGCCGGCCGATCAATTGCAGCCCGAGCGGCAAACGGCCCGGCCGGCGTAACGGCACCGCCAGCGACGGCAAGCCGGTAAAGCTGATCGGCTGGGTATGTATCCCGAGGTCGGCGCGCGCCGGCCTGAGCGCCCCGTCGATAAGGATGCGCGGATCCTCGATCAAGGGTGCCACGCACGGCGTCGCCGGCGCGAGCATCACGTCATAATCCGCGATGAGATGCGTGATCGCCGACGTCAAATGCTGCCGAAACGCCTGTGCTGCCTGATAGAGCGGCTGGGGCAGCAGCGCCCCGGCGATCAGCCGATCGCGCGTCGCCGGATCGAACGCCATCGCATCGCGGGCGAGCGCCTCGCGGTGCAACGCGCCACCTTCATACGCGGTGATCAGGAACGCGGCCGAGCGCGCGCGCGCGATATCGGGCAAGTCGACGATCGGCGCATCGGGAGCGATAGCCGTCATGGCGGCCAGCTGCTCCGGGCTGGCATTCTCGGCGAACCGCCCGCCCAGTCGGGCGACGCGGAATTCGCGTCCGGCTTTGGCCGCTATGGCGGTACCGCTCAGAACCTCCCAGACGCAGCGCAGGTCCGCCACCGACAGTCCGAACGGTCCGATATCGTCGAGGCTCTCGGCCAGCGCAAACACGCCCGCCATCGGCAAGCCGCCATGCGTCGGCTTCAGGCCGTAGATACCGGTCAGGCTGGCGGGCACCCGAATCGACCCGTTGGTGTCCGACCCGAGCGAGAAGGGCAGCAGGCCAGCCGAGACGATCGCCGCCGAGCCGCCCGAGGACCCCCCGGCCAGCCGGTCGGTATCGTGCGGATTGCGCGTCGTCCCATGCCGCGCGTTGATCGTCGCGAAACCATAGGCGAACTCGTCCATGTTGAGCGTCGCGACGAGGATCGCGCCGGCGTTGCGCAGGCGCTCAATTGCTTCCGCGTCGTGCCGCGCCGGGGGCGCTTCGGCATAAATGCTCGATCCGGCGGTGGTCGGCAGGCCGGCGACATCGAACAGGTCCTTGACGCCGTACGGCACGCCGGCCAGCGGGCCCGGATCGCGCCCGGCGGCGACAACCGCATCGACCTGACGCGCTTCGTGCCGGGCGCGATCCGCGAGGATGCGGGTGACCGCGTTCAGCGCCGGTCCCTTTGCGAGTCCGGCGAGGCAGTCCTCGACGATCCACGCCGCGCTGACGCTCCCGTCGCGGACGGCGCTGGCGATTTCCAGGGCCTGCTTCACGATCCGGCGCGACCGAGCAGTATCCCGGCATGGCTGTCGAGCAGGGCCAGGTTGGCGACGACGCCGGGCATGCAGGCGTCCGGGACGGCCAGGCCGCGTGCCCTGGCCGTAACGGCGATCTCGCGTTCGGTGCGGGGCAGCGATAATACGCTGGCGGGGGAATCGGCGGCATCGCGCGCGTCCGCCTCGCGTCGGAACCGGCTCGCCAGGACGGCGCAGACGAATAGCTGAAGCTGATGGAAGATCATCAGCGGCAGGACGATCACGCCGACCTGCGACGGCGGGAACAGCGCGCCCGCCATCGGCACTCCCGACACCAGGCTTTTTTTCGACCCGCAAAACAGCAGCACGATGGCGTCGTCGCGTGACAGGCCGGCGAGGCGGGCGATCAGCACATTGGCTCCCATGATGACAGCGAGCATCACCGCGCTGAGCCCGACGAGCTCGAGCAGATCGGCGCCGCTTATCTTGGTCCAGATGCCGCCAACCACCGCAGCGCTGAAGGCGGAATAGACCACCAGCAGAATCGACCCCCGGTCGACCGGTTGCAAGATCGCCTTGTGGCGATCGATGAAGCCCCCGATCACCGGGCGCAATAAATGCCCGGCAAGGAACGGCGCCAGCAATTGCAACGCGATGCTGGTCACCGAATTCCACGAGGCAGCCGCGTCTTTACCGTCGACGTGCATGAACACGGCAACCAGCAACGGCGTCAGGAAGATACCGATCAGGTTCGAAAGCGACGCGCTGCACACCGCCGCCGCGACATTGCCGCGGGCGATCGCGGTGAAGGCGATCGACGACTGGACGGTCGACGGCAGCAGCGACAAGTACAACAAACCTGACAACAGCAGCGGATTGCTCCAGCCCCCGACCAGCGCGACGAGCGCCAGGCCGACGGCCGGAAACAGCACATAGGTCGAGCCGAGCGTAAGAATGTGGAGACGCCAATGACCCGCTCCCTGGACGATGGCCGCGCGCGACAGCTTCGCCCCGTGGAGAAAGAACAACAGGGTGATGGCAAAGACGGCGATTGTCTTGGTCCAGGCCGCTGCCGTTCCTTGCACCGGAAATAGCGACGCGGCACCAACGACGATGATAAGCAAAGTCAGGAATGGGTCCCAGGACCGCAATAATTTGTTGGCTCCGATCATGTCCGATCGACAATGCCCGTATTTACCCTAGCGAGCAAACACAATGACCTAGGTTCTGTTGACAAAAGGGATTCCCAAATCGGCTGATGTCTGATTCAAGGCTGCTTTTTGGGGGCAGCGGTGTTTCGAGGCGATCTATCGTGACGCCAGCCAGGCGAGAGATGGAGCATATAGACCAGCATCTGGAAGCGCCACGCCTCTGGAGCCACCTTGTTTATAATGTATTTGTTTTATAATCAGCATCTCAGGCATAGCTGGCGCGAAACGCAGGCCAATGACACCATAGGTTGGCCCAATGACACTGACAGGTTGTGCCAGTGCATAGGAGAGCGTGGTGCACCCGGCAGGAATTGAACCTGCGACCTCCGGTTTAGGAAACCGTTGCTCTATCCTGCTGAGCTACGGGTGCGCGCTCGACAGCCAATGCCACGCATGGCGCGCAGTTCAAGCAAAAACGCGTCAGGCGTCGGAACGCACCAGCGGGCGGAAGGGCAACGGCAGCACCGGGATGCCGTCATCGACCAGCGCCCGCGCCTCGGCGAGCGTCGCTTCGCCATAGATGCTGCGCGGCGGCGCGGCTTTTTCATGCAGGGCGCGCGCCTGGGCGGCGAAATCACCGCCGACATAGTCCGACGTCGCCTCCATCCGGCGTTGCGCGGCGAGCAGCGCGGCACCATCATCGGTGATCGCGGCGCTGCGTCCGCCATCGCTGCGTCCGCCATCGATGCGTCCGCCATCGCTGCGGTTCCCCTTGGCGCCGATCGCCGGGGCCATCGCCGCCTTGGCAATGCTGGTGTCGCCGCACAACGGGCAGGCGATCAGGCCGCGCTCGCGTTGCGATTCATAATCGGCCGACGACCCGAACCACGCTTCGAAGACATGGCCGCCGCCGCAGCGCAGATCGAAGACGATCATGCAGCCGGCTCCGGCGCCAAAAAACCGTTATCCGCCGGCGCCGTGAAGGCGTCCTCCGTTGGCGCCGTGAAGGCGCGCGCATGCGCCAGCGTCGGCACCCGGCCACGCGCCACATCGACTTCGGCAAGGTCGATATCGAGCACCGCCGTTCCCGCCGCCTCGCCCATGTCGAGCAGCACGTCGCCCCAGGGGCCGATGACCAGCGAATGACCAAAGGTGGCGCGGCCGTCGGCGTGCTCGCCGGTCTGCGCCGCGGCGATGACGAAGCTGCCGGTTTCGATGGCGCGGGCGCGCAGCAACACGTGCCAGTGCGCCGCGCCGGTCGGCCGGGTAAACGCCGCCGGCACCGCCAGCATCACCGCGCCAGCCCGCGCCAGCGACGCGTGCAGCGTCGGGAATCGCACATCATAGCAGATCGTCAGCCCCAGCGGCCCCCAGGGCGTCGCCGCTATGACCGCGGCCTCGCCGGGACAATAGGCCGATGATTCGCGATAGGATTCGCCGCCCGCCAGCGTCACGTCGAACAGATGGATCTTGTCATAGCGCGCGCGGATTTCGCCGGCATCGTCGACGAGAAAGCCGCGATTGGCGAGCCGGTCGCCGCCCACCGCCACCGCCAGGCTGCCAAGATGGACCCAAACCTTGTGCGCCTTTGCCGCCGCTTGCACCGCCGCCAGCACGACATCATCGGCCTCGGCGCGGGCGTTGCTGGCGGCGCGGCGACGATCCTTGTCGAGCATGCCGCTCATTTCGGGCGTAAAGATAAGTTGCGCGCCCTGCCTGGCCAGATCGGCGATGGCGGCGGACAGCGCCATGGCTTCGGCCGCCGGGTCGATGCCGGTCGTTGTCTGGACAAGGCCGATTCGCAGCTTCACGCCGCCAGAGTCTGCGTCTGGCTTCACGCCGCCAGAGTCTGCGTTGGCTGGCATCAAGCTGCCAGTAGCGGATCAAGGTTTCCGGCGCGATCGAGCGCGGCGAGCTCGTCGCTGCCGCCGATATGCCTGCCGTCGATGAAGATCTGCGGCACCGTCGTCCGACCGCCCGAACGTTCGAGCATTTCGGCGCGCAGCGGTCCGCCCATCGTGATGTCATATTCGTCGAACGCCGCGCCCTTGGCGGTCAGCAACGCCTTGGCCCGCGCGCAATAGGAGCAGAGGAATTTGCAGTAGATTTCGATTTTGGGCATCATGGTCTCCGATGCTGGATATTTAAGCGTTCGCGGCGATTTTCGCCAGTGGCAGCATTCATCAAGCTTCGCGCACGACGCGCGCAAAGGTCAAGACATGGACGTCGCGCGCGCCCGCACGGCGCAGCACCCGGGCGCAGGCATCGGCGGTGGCGCCGGTGGTCAGCACGTCGTCGATCAACACGATGCTGCGGCCCCGGATGCGGTTGCGATCCGGGACCCGGAACACGCCGCGGACGTTGCGGGCGCGGGCGGCGCGGCCCATGCCCTGGCTCGGCGGCGTCGGCTTGACGCGCTGCAGGGCATCGATGGCAAGCTCGGCGCCGCTGCTTTTCGCCAGCGCCTGCGCCAGCAACGCCGCCTGGTTGAAACCGCGCCGCCACAGCCGCCAGCGGTGCAGCGGCACCGGCACCAACAGCACGCTGCTTGCCAGCATCGCACCGCCGGCGCGCGCCATGTGCGGCGCCATGACCCGCGCCAGATGCTGGCGATCGCCGTGCTTCAACGCCAGCAGCACCGACCGCGCCGGGCCAGCGTAAACCAGCGCCGCGCGCGCCGTGGCATAGCGCGGCGGTTCGGCAAGGCATGGCCCGCATTCGGCCCCGGCGCCGCGATCATGCTCGAACGGCGTGCCGCAGATTGTGCACAACGGCGCGGTGATGAACTGCAACTGCTGCCAGCACGCGAGGCAGAACCGCCCGTCGCCGGCGACGATGGCGCGGCAACCGGGACAGCGCGGCGGCAGGACGAGATCGATGATGGTGCGCAGCATTGGGCGGGGTCTAGGGCCTCCGGCGGCTGGGGCCTAG
>JANNJH010000121.1:0-2266 GCA_031405775.1 Sphingomonadales bacterium
CGCAGTTCGATATTCAACGGCACGCCGCCGAACATCCGGCCTTCCATGCGCAGGAAGCAGACCTTGTTATCGTTCTGCCACGCAACATAGTCCGATGGGCCGACATGGATGTTATCGTCGTCGAGGCGGCTGTGCGCCACAGACTGCACGGCTTCGGTCTTGGACTTCTTCTTCGACGCAAGGCGATCCTTGTTGGTCATGTTGAGGAAGTCGGTGTTGCCGCCGGTATTGAGCTGATAGGTGCGATCGAGCGTCACGCCGCGCTTGGCGAACAGGTCGGTCAGCGTGCGATGGACGATGGTGGCGCCAAGCTGCGCCTTGATGTCGTCACCCAGGATCGGCACGCCGGCGACGCGGAAACGCTCGGCCCAGACGGGGTCGCTGGCGATGAAGACGGGGATGTTGTTGACGAAGGCGACACCGGCGGTGATGGCGCAATCGGCGTAGAATTCGGTGGCTTCCTGCGAACCGACGGGCAAATAATTGGTCATCACCTGGGCGCCCGTGCGCTTGAGTTCCTCGACCACCGAAGCCTTGGTCGCCTGCGGAGCGTCGGAAACGACGAAGCGGCGATCCGGATGATAGGCGTTCATATGCTCGGACACGCCATCGAGGATACGGCCCATCGCGACGGTCGCGCCGGTCTTGCCGACATGGTCGCAGAACACCGCGGTGCAGTTCGGCTTTTCAAAGATCGCGTCGCCGACATCCTTGCCGACCTTGCGCGCATCGACGTCCCAGGCAGCGACGATCTCGATGTCCTTGGGGCGATAGCCGGCGAGGTCCCAATGCATCAGCCCCTGTTCGTCATTGGAGCCGCCGTTCGAATAATATGACAGACCCTGGACGAGGGATGATGCGCAATTGCCAACGCCAATGATGGCGACGGGTATGGACGACATAGCGAAAAGTTCCTTTCGGGCGGCACGATTCTTAGGCCGCGGTCCCCTGTTACATATATGACCGTTAGACTACAGACCCGCCGGGGGCAAGAAGGTGTAGCCGGTCGCCACATAGTTTGCGGCGATCCGTTCACCGTGCATCCGGCCATAGGCCGACAAGCGTTTGTAAAAGCGCCATTGTGCGACCGCGGTGGTCACCACGCTGTAGATTGCTAGCATCACAAATCCTTCAAACCACAGCCCGGCCGCCGCCATCGGCAGCCAGGTCCACAAGAAGGTGTTGCGCCGCCCGGCGACGAGGCGGATGCGGCGTTCGACGTCGCCGGCGTCGTCGAGCTGGGCGCCGGTCAGGCGCCGGAAGAATTCGCCCTGCACCGCCTCGGCGAACGCCGGCAGGATGATCAGCGCCGCCACCGCCCATGGCAAAGCCGAATTCATGGCACCCGAAAAATGCCAGGCAATGCACAAATACCAGCCATATTCCAGCACCTTGTCGAGAAGATGCTCAAGATCCCCCCATTTCGAGAATTCGACACGAGTGCGCGCCAGCTTGCCATCGACACCATCCAACGGCCCGGTGATCAACGCCAGAATCAACCCCGTCCACAGCCAGCCCATCGCAAAGGCGACGCCCGCCGCGACCCCGACGACGCCGGTGAACAGCGTCACCATGTTGGGCGTAATGCGGGTCGGCGCCAGCAGCCGCACCATCAGATCTTCCGGCCAAGGGTGCAAAAAACGCGCCGGCCAGTCGAGACAGCCTTTTTGCGCCGCGGCGATCAGCGTTTTGCCGGCAACCCGCGCCTCCTCGTGGTTTTGCGGTTGCGCCCATATCAGCGGCACTTCGCGCCGCCGCGCCGGCGCATAGGCGGAAATCGCCAGGAAATCGACGTGATTGGTCGTCGAATCGGCAGCCGCGGCGCGAATCAGCGTCGAACCAAGATCCCATTCACCCAGCCTTGCCACCTGCCGCAGCACCATGGAGCCGGGTAACGTCATCAGTCCGACAGCCAATGTCCGCCCATCGATTCGCTCGACACAGACGGCTTCGGGGTGGGCGGCATCGCAGACCAGCAACGCCGGCACCGCCGCCGCCAGCACCTCACCGATGGCGCGTTCATCGATAATCAACGCCGGTGCGATGACAATGACCCGATCATCGGTGGCGATTCGGGTGGCCAACAACGCCGCCGTCACGGCTTCGACGCCATCCGGCAGCACCGTCAACGGCACGACATCGACCGCGAACAAGGCTGTGACGCCGGCACGCCGCAATTGCCGCGCCTGGCGTTCGAGCACACAAATACCACCGGCAACCAGCAAAGCCGGCGTCTCAACTGGCGGAAAAAGCAGGCCGACGGTTC
>JANNJH010000122.1:0-6715 GCA_031405775.1 Sphingomonadales bacterium
CTTCGATGACGGGTTTTTGCACATTGGCGGTGAAGTTTGCCGACCACAGGGCATGGACCATCAAGCCATCGCCGATCTCGATGGCGAGATCGGTCATCTTTTCCTGGAGGGCGGCAATCCAGATCGGGACACGCTCGCGCAAGGGGGGCGCGGTGAGCATCATCTCGGCGAAATCGGCCTTGAAATAGCGGCCATCATAGGGATCGAGGCCCTTGTGGGCATTGGCGATGACATAGCGGATGACGTCGACCGTCTCGCGCAGATGACCGAGCGGCTTGGCCGAGCGGCTTGGCCGGCGGCATGCCGTACATGCCTTCGGTGCACGACGGGATGCTGCTGCCGAGGCCGAGGATGAAGCGGCCGCCGCTGATGCGATCGAGGTCCATCGCGGCATAGGCGGTCTCCACCGGGCTGCGGGTGCCGGCGATGGCGATGCCGGTGCCGAGCTTGAGCGATTTGGTGACCGTGGCGGCAGCGGCGAGCGGCACGAACGGCGGCCCGTAGATCTGCAGGACGAAGACGCCTTCAAAGCCCATGGCTTCCATCTGCTGGGTCGTTGCCGTCAGCGCGGCGCCGGGCAGCACCGGCATCGTTCCCCACCACCGGCGTTCGCCGCCGACGGCGTTGCGCTTGCCCGCCATGCGAGTTGTCCTTTCTGTGGAGCGGTTGCCGCTAGAAGCGGAACAGCTCCTTGCGGAGCCCGATGATGTCGCTGCAATCGGCGCTGACATTGTCGCGATAGGCGAAATCGCCCGCCGCCTGCCGTGCCACAAGGTCCTGCATCAGCAGGCGGTAACGCTGGCCGGCGGTATCGAAGCGCGAATGCAGGTCGCGGCGCTTGGTGTCCTGCATATAGCGCGGGCTTTGCGGCGACGTCATCGAACTGTCCTGCCGCGAGACGAGATAGCTCGCCTTGGGCATGATATGGCGGAACATGAAGCCGGCGTTCGAGGTGTTCATGGCATAGTCGAGCCGGGTGCGATCGCGGGTTTCGGGGACGCAAGGGTGGAACAGCGGCACGTCATCGCCGGGCGAAAAGCGGCCATAGGCGATCGCGGCGTGGCTGCGCAGGTAGATGCGGATGACTTGCCGGATGTTCTGGGTCGGCTGGCGGATGCCGCTGAAAAACTTCATCACCGGGGCGACGCTTTTGCCGGTGCAGGTGCGGACCATGGTGATGGTCTCGGTGTCGAAGAACACTTCGACATTCTCGCTTTCCGACTGTTCATCGCCGACGATGTTGGCGTGGAGGAAATCGGCATGGGTCAGGTCGATGAGGTTTTCGAGGCTGATCGGCGCCGAGCAATCGAAGCGGACGGTGCCGATCATGTGGCTCGGCAGACTGGCGTGGGGCGGCAGGAACGGCAGGCTGGGCAGATGCGCCGGGTCGGCGGCGGCCGGATTGCCGAACCAGCCCCAGACATAGCCATAATGTTCGATGACCGGGAAACGCCCGGTGCCGCCGGTGAGGTCGCTTGCGATTCCAGCAGGTTCGGCGGGGTGGAATTCGGCAGCGACGGCCTTGCCGTGTTCGCGCCAGAGGAAATAGGAATGCGAATAGACGGCGCGGCGGACGGGTTTTTTGCCGACGGCGGTGGCATGCGCCAGCGGAAACCAGGTGTCGCGCATGACGATATTGTGCGGCACCCAATGGTTGGCGGCGTTGAGCGCGGCCGGTGGACCGGCGGGCATCGCCGGGGCGGTCGCGGGGCGGTTGAGGGTATCGAGCATGGGTTTTTCTCCTGCCTCAGGCGGCGTCGGGGATGGTATCGAGGATGGTGGCGCGCAATTCCTCGCCGTGGCGCGACGCCGACGGGCGCAGCACCCGCAGCGCGGCGGCGTCGATCGTCTCGCGGACCCGGAACGGCGAGCCCAGCCCAAGCAGCCGCGCGTGGACTCCGTGCAGAGCGGCGCCGGCTTGCGCCCGCCAGCGCACGGCGGTGACGCCGCGCGCCGAGCCGACCGGCGCGATGATGGCGGTCAGCAGGGTGCGGAAATCACTGTCGCGCAAGCTCAGTTCGGTTTCGCCGGTGATTGCGTCGGAGCTGGTCAGCACCGTGATCGGGAAATCGCTGCTGAACGGCGCCGGCCAGTGCAGGCCCTTCCAGGTGCAACTGCGCTCCATCACCAGTCTGCCGTTTTCGGCGCGGAGTTCGGACATCAGATAGGGGGTGAACTCGACGCCGCGAATCTCGATCAGCAGGCCGGGATCGTCGTAAAGCGCCGCGACATATTGATCATGGTCGAGCCCGACGTGGGCGGTGCCCGATAGCGGCATTATCGTCGCCAGCGGCTGCGGCGGCGCGGCGGCCGGATCGAGCGAGAGGCGAACCATGCCGCCGCTTTCGGCCACGGCAAAATTTCGCGCCTTGTAGAGCGGCGGAAACCGCTGATCGCCCTTCATGTTGGGAATGTCCTTGAGGCGGCCGGTTTCGCCGTCATAACTCCAGCCATGATAGCCGCACTGGATCCAGCCATTATCGCGGATGCAACCCAGCGACAGCGGCGCGCGCCGATGCGGGCAGCGATCCTCCAGCGCGCGGACAATGCCGTGATTGTCGCGCCACATGACGACGGGCTGGTCGCCAAGATCGACCGACAAGGGTTTCTTGTCGGTGACTTCCTCGCTGCGAGCGATTGTCCACCATGTCATGTCGGCGCGACTCGTCATCGAAATCCCATCCCCAATGGCATCAAATTGACAGACGACAATTTAATTGTCAAGTTGATGCCATGTCGGTGACGCAAAACAGCGACGGCAAAGCCGTCATCGCACCTGCCGAAAGGCCGGCCCGACGCCGCGGTCGCCCCGCCAGCGACGGTGCCGAGGCGGTGCGCGAGGACGATGTGCTCGGTGCCGCGTTCCACAGCTTTGCCGAGCGTGGTTATGAAGGCACGACGCTGCGCGAACTCGCCAAGGATCTGGGGGTCAGCCACAATCTGCTCAACGTGCGCTTTGGATCGAAGGCCGATCTGTGGCGCCGCGCCATCGATGCCCGCGTGGCGCGGGTCGCGCCGCCGGTGTTCGCGGCGTTCGACGCCCCCGGCCTGACCAGCGAAGCGCGGCTGCGCGAACTGGTGCTGCGTTTCTGCGGCTGGGCGGCGCAGAATCCGGATTTCGTCGCGCTGAGCCATTCGGAAGCGCGGCGGGCGACCTGGCGGCTCGATTATCTTGTGGATGCCTATATCCTGCCGTTCAAGCACCGGCTCGATACGCTGCTCGCCGAGGTTGCGGCGGAACGACCGGTGCGCGGCATTTCGACGACGGCGTTCATGGCGATACTGGTGCAGGGCGTCGGCTTTTATTTCGCATCGGCGCCGATGCTGGCGCGCATCGGCGCCTCCGACGAGATCGACAACGGTCATACCGAACGGCAGGTCCGGATTTTTGCCGGTTTCATACTTGCAGGGTTGCTGTCCGCCGACATTTGACGGGTGCAGCGACGGGAGCCCGCATGATGAGTGCCGAACAGCATATCTGGGCGCAACTGCCGCCGATGCCGCGGCAACGGCTGGTCGCCGCCGTTGAGCGCTATGAATCGGCCGGGCTTGATGGCATCTGGGCGTCGCAGACTTTTGGCGCGCCGTTCCTGCCGCTGTCGGCGGCGGCGGCGGTCAGCGAGCGGGTGAAGCTGGGCACCGGCATCGCGCTGGCCTTTGTGCGCAGCCCGCTCGAAACCGCCTGCAACATCATGGACCTTGATCTGATCAGCGACGGCCGCGCCGTGCTTGGCCTTGGATCGAGCGCCCAGAGCCTGACCGAAGGCGCCTTTGGCATGGTCTATGGCAAGCCGCTGACGCATATGCGCGAAGTCATCGGGCTGATCCGCGCCATCGTCGCCAAGGGGCATAGCGGCGAACTGGGCTTGTTGGAGGGCGAATATCACCGGCTCGACCTGCGGCATTTCCGCACGCTGGCGCCGCCGCTGCGCACCCAGATCCCGATCTATATTCCAGCGGTGATGACCGCGGCGTGCGAGATGGCCGGCGAGATCGGCGACGGATTGCTCGGCCATCCGCTGTGGAACGACCAGTGGATCCATGAGCAGACCGGCCCGGCGCTCAAGCGCGGCCTCGACAAGGCGGGACGGGGCCGCGACGCCATCACGCTGAATTTGCAGATGTTCGTCGCGATCAACGACGACAGGCGCGCCGCCATCGAGGATGCCCGCCCGACGATCGCCTATTACAGCCAGTCGCCGCAGTATCTGCGCTATTTCGACACCATCGGCTTTGGCGCCCCGGCGCGGGCCTTGCAGGCGGCGTTTGCCAGCGGCGACATGGCCGGCATGGTCGCTGCCTGCCCCGACGACATGGTCGAGAGCATCGCGCTGGTCGGTTCGCGCGACGAGGTGCTTCGGCGGTTCCGCGCCCGCACCGCCAGCGCCGACGCCTGCACCCCGGTCATCCCGCATTACGGGCTGAGCCAGGACAAGCTGGATTTCTACACCGACGGCATCGCGAACCTGTTTTACAATGGAAAGGCCTGACCCATGTCGACCGAGGACAACAAGGCGCTGGTGAAACGTTACATGCAGGCGATCAGAGACGGCGATATCGACACCATCGATGCGCTCCAGCACCCCCAGGTCAAATGGTGGATCAACGGTTTTGGCGACATGGACCGCGCCAGCTTCACGGCATCGGTGCGCACCGGGCTGATGTCGGCGAGCGAGCGCCGGGTGACGGTTACCGGCATGACCGCCGAGGGCGACCGCATCGCATATGAGTGCCGCAGCGAGATGGTGTTTCCCGATAGCGTCTATCGCAACACCTATCATAATCTGCTCGTCATCCGTGACGGCCTGATCGTCGAGGGGCGCGAATATATGGACACCCGCGCCGCTGCCGAGGCGTTCGGCGCATGAGCGCCGCTGCAACCGCGCCCGCAACCGTTTCGGCTCCCGATTATGGCCCGGCGGGCGAGCAACGACTGCGGGATTTCGTCGAAAAACTGACGGGTGGCCGCATCACGCGGATGGAGCGCCAGGTGCGCTGGCGCCCCGCGTGGTTCGTCGATGTCGAGACGGCGGACGGAGTGCTGCACCTGCATCTGCGCGGCGACCGCGAGGGCGATGTGGCGATTTTCCCCGAGCTGAAGCGCGAAGCCGATGTGATGGAAATCCTCGATGCGCACGGCGTCCCGGTGCCGCACATATACGGTTATTGCCCGGAACCGCCGGCGATCGTCATGGCAACGCTGCCCGGCAGCCGCAACATGGCGCAAGCCGCCAGCGACGCCGAACGCAGCGTCATCGCGCGCGAGTATATGGCGGCGGTGGCCACCATGCACCAGCTGCCGGTCGAGCCGTTCGTCGCGATGGGCGTGCACTTGCCAAAGGGGGCGCAGGACATCGCGCTGGTCGGGCTGCGCGCCTATATGCCGCTGTACGAACGGACGCGGAGCAAGCCCGAACCGATGCTCGATTTCGTCATCGGCTGGTTGCGGCGCAACGTGCCGACGCACCGCACCAAGGCGGCGTTCATCCAGTTCGATTCAGGCCAGTTCCTGTTCAAGGACGGCCATTTGACCGGGCTTTATGATTTCGAATTCAGCATGATCGGCGACCCGATGGTCGATATCGCCACAATGCGGATGCGCGAAACCATCGAGCCGCTCGGCGACGATCTGCGCCTGCTTTGCCGGCATTATGAAGAATGCACCGGCGAACCGATCGACCATGCGGTCGTCGATTTCCATACGTTGCTGTTTGCGACGCTGGGCACGATGCAGTTTGCCGGCACGGTGGGGGCGGGACAGCCGGGCGATCCGCATTCGGTCTATCTCGAATTCGATCTGGCGTTGCGGCAGGTGATGCTGTTGGCGCTCGGCGGTTTGATGGGGGTCGAAATCGTCCCCGAAGCAATGCTGACGCCAAGGCTTGGCGACAATGCGGCGTTGATCGCCAAGATCGCCGACGCGGTGTCGGGGCTGGAGACAGCATCGGCGTTTGCCGCGTCGGGCAAGGACATGGTGCAGCAACTGCTCGAATGGCTGGGGCGCAGCGATGACCTCGGGCCTGAGATGCGGCGGCGCGACATCGCCGATGTGTCGGCGCTGCTCGGGCGTCAATTCGCCGACTGGAATGCCGCCGAGGTGGCGCTGGTGGGCTTTGTCGCCGCGGCGGGGCCAGAGCAGGACGCAGCGTTGTTCAGGCTGTTCGCCGCTATCGAAGGCCGGCGCTTGCTGGTGTTCGGGCCGACGCGGATCGGCCATTCGGCGAGCCATGTCGAGATGACGCCGACGCACTGAACGCTTAGGGTCGCTTTCACTTATGTGGAATCGACAGCCCCCCTCTCCCGCTTGCGGGAGAGGCGTCACGCGCGGCGTCGCGAAGGCGACCTCCGTCGCGCGCGGCGGGTGAGGGTGTGCCCCCCTTGCCGAAAGAAAGACCACCCTCACCCGGGCCGGCTTCGCCGTCTCTCGCCTCTCCCCTCAGCCGTAGGCGACGCCTTCGCGTCAACCGGGAGAGGGGGGCGTGCTTCAATCTGAGTGAAATCGAGTCTAGAGCGGGATGACTCTACACGGAAGCGTATCCTGAGTTGACGAGATAGTTTGCGAATTCGGTTGGCGTGAAGGCGTCGAGGAGTGTTCCGATACGTTGCCACGTGGCGTCCACGGAACGTTCTGCGGCCTTTCGCATCAAGTGTTTGAGCTTGGCGAAGACCTGTTCGATCGGGTTGAGGTCTGGGCTGTATGGCGGGAGGAAGAACA
>JANNJH010000123.1:0-7444 GCA_031405775.1 Sphingomonadales bacterium
GCTCGAAAGCGTAAAAATCGTGTGGGCCACCAGCCCGGATATCAGCGTCTCGTTCACAAAACCGTTGTAGCCGACGCGAATGCGGTAGCCGATGTCCGTCGATTTAACCGTCAAACTTGTGTTGACCTGCGTGACCGCAGCGGCAGGCGTCGTTACAAAACAGAAACTTAGCGCAGAAAGCGCCGACAACACCCGCAGATTGATCATAATGTGATCCCTAAACCATGTGACCCCTGAACAATGTGGCCCCGAAACGACGTGGCGTTAACACTTTCTTAGAAATTACGTCAATTATATTTTAGTTAATACGAGATCGCGTTGCGACTGGTCACGCCCGACGCGCCGGCGCTATGCTGTCGCGGTGCATCTCGACACGCCCGCCATCGTCTGTGCCCTGCTTGCCCATGGTGAGCATGGCGCCGTCGTGCGCTTTCTCACCCCCGGCAACGGTCTTGTCGCCGGCTATGTCAACGGCGGCCGATCGCGCAAATTGCGTCCCGTCCTGCAACCCGGCAACAGCGTCGCGCTGACCCTGAACGCGCGCATCGACACGCAGCTCGCCGCCGCCACGGTGGAATTGACCCACGCCCGCGCCGCGCTGGCGACCACCGGCGCCGCGCTGGCGGCGCTCGACTGGCTGACCGCACTCACCGCGACGGCGCTGGCGGAGGGCGTCCCCCACCCGGCGCTTTATCGGACGCTCGACGCCATCATCGACGCCATCGCCGCCGGCGCCGGACCGCTGTCGCTGGGCGAAGGCGTCGTCCGCTACGAACATCTGCTCCTCGCCGAGCTCGGTTTCGGGCTCGACCTGACGTCGTGCGCCGCCACCGGGGCGACGACCGACCTTGCCTATGTCTCGCCCAAATCGAGCCAGGCCGTGTCACGCGGCGCCGGCCTGCCCTATGCGGCGCGGCTGCTGCCGCTGCCGGGCTTCCTGATCGGCACCGGCGGCGTCGATGCCGAAACGATCCGCGACGGTCTCAGGCTCACGGGGCATTTCCTCGAACGCGACGTGCTGACCGGGCGCGGCCGCGACATCCTCGGCGCGCGGGAAAGGCTGGCGAACCGGCTGCCGCCGCGCTATCCAAACCCATGGCCATAATCACCGCTGAACCACCCGAAACCGATCGCATTCTCGATACACCGTTCGATACCGCATTGGGGGATCGCTACCTCGTCTATGCGCTGTCGACGATCACCGCGCGCTCGCTGCCCGATCTGCGCGACGGGCTGAAACCCGTCCATCGCCGCATCCTGTGGGGGATGCGGTTGCTCAAGCTCGACCCGGCCTCCGCGTATAAGAAATCCGCCCGCGTCGTCGGCGACGTGATGGGCAAATACCATCCGCACGGCGACCAGTCGATCTATGACGCGCTGGTCCGGCTCAGCCAGGATTTCTCGCTGCGCTACCCGCTCATCGATGGCCAGGGCAATTTCGGTAACATCGACGGCGATAACGCCGCCGCCATGCGCTATACCGAGGCACGGCTCACCGCCGCCGCTTACCAGCTGATGGACGGCCTCGACGAAGCCAGCGTCGATTTCCGCACGACATATAATGGCGAGGAGGAGGAACCCGAGGTCTTCCCCGGCATGTTCCCCAATCTGCTGGCGAACGGGTCGTCGGGAATCGCCGTCGGCATGGCCACCAGCATCCCGCCGCACAACGCCGCCGAGATCCTCGACGCCGCGATGGCGTTGCTCGCCGACCCCGATTTGCCCGACGCGGCGTTGCTCGAATTCGTCCGCGGCCCGGATTTCCCCACCGGCGGCATCTGCGTCGAACCCGCAGCCTCCATCGCCGAATCCTATGCCACCGGCCGCGGCAGTTTCCGCCTGCGCGCCCGCTGGCGGGTCGAGGACCAGGGCCATGGCACGTGGCGCATCGTCATCGACGAAATCCCCTACCAAGTCGTCAAGGGCAAGCTCATCGAGGCGCTCGCCGAACTCGTCACCGAGAAAAAGCTGCCGATCCTTGGCGATATCGACGATGAATCGGATTCGCGTATCCGCATCATCATCGAGCCGCGATCGCGCAACGTCGACCCGGCGGTGTTGATGGAAAGCCTGTTCAAGCTGACCGATCTCGAAGTCCGCGCTTCGCTCAACATGAACGTCCTCGATCATGGCAAGCCCGGCGTGCTGTCATTGAAGCAGGTCATCGCCAAATGGCTCGTCCACCAGCGCGAAGTTCTGGTGGCGCGCGCGAATTATCGCCTCGACAAGATCGACGCGCGGCTCGAAATCCTCGGCGGCTTCCTCAAGGCCTATCTCAACCTTGATGAAGTCATCCGCATCATCCGCGAGGAAGATGACGCCAAGGCCGCGCTGATCGCCGCCTTCGAACTGACGGCGAACCAGGCCGAAGCCATCCTCAACATGCGGCTGCGTTCGCTGCGCCGCTTGGAGGAAATGGAGATCGGCAAGGAAAACCAGGCGCTGACGCTGGAGGCCGGTGGCCTGCGCGGGTTGATCGCGGCGCCAGACGAACAGACATCGCGGCTGGCAAACGATCTTGCCGGCTTGCGCAAGCTTTATGGCCCGGCGACGCCGCTGGGCCGGCGCCGCACCACCATCGAAGCCGCGCCCAACGTCAAGATGATCAGCCTCGACGAGATGATCGACAAGGAACCGCTGACCGTCATCGCCTCGCAAAAGGGCTGGATTCGCGCGCTGAAGGGCCATGCCGACCTGACCGCCGGCGACGCCGTCAAGTTCAAGGAAGGCGATGGCGCCGCCTGGGCCTTCCACGCCTACACCACCGACAAGATCATGGTCGCGGCGTCCGATGGCCGCTTCTACACGCTCGGCGCCGACAAATTGCCCGGCGGACGCGGCTTTGGCGAGCCGCTGCGGCTGATGATCGAGCTTGGCGAAGGCACGCAGATCGTCGCGCTGTCGGTGTGGAAAGCCCAACCCAAGCTGCTGGTTGCCGCCAGCGACGGACGCGGCTTTATCGTCGAAAGCGCCGACATCCTCGCCGAAACCCGCAAGGGACGCCAGGTGCTCAACCCCAGGGACAAGGCCGTGCTCGCGATCGTGCGCGCCTTCGCGCCGGGCGAGGACATGGTCGCGGTCATCGGCGAAAACCGCAAGCTGCTGGTCTTCGAGCTGGGCGATCTGCCGGTCATGGGTCGCGGCCAAGGCGTCGCCTTGCAGAAATACAAGGACGGCGGTCTTGCCGATGCGCGCGGTTTCGTCATGGCCGACGGGCTGAGCTGGACGATGGGCGGCGCCACCGCGCGCACCCGCACCGAAAGCGACCTGAGCTTCTGGAAGGGTGCCCGCGGCAGCGCCGGCCGCCTGCCGCCGACGGGATTCCCGCGCGACAACAAGTTCGGGTGAGGCGGTGACGAGCGCCGGCAAGCGGTAACTTGCCGGCATGATCATCGCCATCATCGTCGTTGCCGTCGTTGTTCTGGTGCTCGTGTCACGCCGGGGAAACCCGGCAAGAACGCCGTTCAGGTCAGAAAGAAAGACGAGCCGAACGGAACCAATCTATCGCTCGATCGTCGTATCATCGTAACAGGGACCGTTGCGAACGTCGTTGAACTTCGGCCTTGCCGTCGCTTTTTCGAACCGGACACGTCTCAGGTCGACCGCGCCTCCAGCACAGGGGGGCAGGCTAACCGACCTCAGATATCGGCGGCGGCGCGGTCCAGTAGGGCCGTGACCGCCGCCTCATCCTGCGGAAAGCCCGCCGCCACCCAGGCGCGTTCGAACACCGCCAGCCGCGCTGCGACCTGCGGCCCCGGCAGCAGCCCGCGCGCCAGCAGATCCCGCCCCGAAGCCGGCAGCCGAGGCCGCGCCCAACCCAGCACCGCTGCCGCGTCGGGACCGCGATCACCGGCGATCAGCAAGCGATCGGCCACCGCATCGGCGCCAAGTTTCCACGCCGCCGGATACAGCGGCGAAGCGTCGTGCGGGATTACCGCCAGCGCCACCCGCGCCCGGTCGGCGTTCGACAGCCGCAGCCGCCGGGCCACCGTCTCGCCGATGGCCGCGTCGGGCGGCAGCAACGCCGCCAACCGCCGCCGCCAATCGGGCGCGACACACGTCGCCGCCTCGGCCGCGATCGTCCGCGCCAGCACCGGCAAGCGGGCGGGGGTGATTTCGGGGAGCACCGGCTTCAATATGCCATGATCCAGCATCAGCGTGACGATCGCCAACGGATCGGCCACCGCCAGCAGCCCGCGCATTTCCCCGGCGATGCGTTCGCGCGACAAGGCCATCAGGTCATTGGCGCGCGCCGTGCAGGCGCTGAGCCCTTCGGCATCGACGACTTCGGCGAAGCGGGCTGAAAAGCGGAAGAACCGCAGGATACGCAGATGATCCTCGGCGATGCGCTGCAATGGTGCGCCGATGAAGCGTACGCGCCGCGCCCTCAGATCGTCGATGCCGCCGAAGAAATCGCTGATCTCGCCCCCCGGCAGCGTCGCATATAGCGCGTTGATGGTGAAATCGCGCCGGCTGGCATCCTCGCGCCAGTCATCGGTGAAGGCGACCGTGGCACGGCGACCATCGGTCGTCACATCGCGGCGCAAGGTCGTCACTTCGGCGGTGATCTCGCCGGCGATCGCCGTCACCGTGCCGTGCGCCAGCCCCGTCGGAACCACCTTCAGGCCCGCCGCCGCCAGCCGTCGCATCACGTCGTCGGGGGCCAGCCGCGTCGCCAGGTCGATATCGGCGCCTGCCAGCCCGAGCAGCGTGTCGCGCACCGCGCCGCCGACCAGCCGCGTTGTTCCCGCCGCCGCGTCAAGCGCCGTCAGCAGCGCCGCGCCGCGCGGCGTCCTTGTCCAGGCCGGCTCCGGCAGGATCACAGCAACCGCGACAAATTGACGAGCATCCCCGCCGTCGCGCCCCAGATTTCGCGGTCACCGTGGCGGATCACGAAGTAATCGCGTTTCCGGCCCTGCCATTCGCCGGTGCGCTTCTCGTGGTTGGCCGGATCGATGACATGCGCGAACGGCACGTGGAAAACCTCCGCCACCTCGCGGTCCTGCTTGGCGAACACCAGCCCCGGCGGCACCAGCCCGACAACCGGCAGGATCGAGAAGCCCGACCCCGTCTCATAGCGATCGAGCGTCCCGAGTATTTCGACATGGTGCCGTTGCAACGCCACCTCCTCCTCGGCCTCGCGCAGCGCCGCCGCGATCTGGCTGGCATCGCCGGGGTCGACGCGGCCACCCGGAAAGGCGATCTGCCCGGGATGGCGACGCATGTTGGCGTTGCGCTTGGTCAGCAGCAGTTGCGGCTCGGCCTCGTGCGTTACCGCGATCAGCACCGCCGCCGGCGTCAGCGTCAGGCCGCCGTCGGGCGTTTCACCCGAGGTCATTTCCCAGTCTCCGCGCAGAGCATTGGCGCCGCGAAGCCCCGTCGCGCCTCCCGTCAACAGCGCCGCGCGCAACCGCTCGATCGCCATCAGCTTGCCATGAACGGGAAAAACACGCCGCCGCTCCACAGTCCCGGCGGCTTCGCAGCCTCGGCCAGCGCCAAATCGGCAAGTTGGTAGAACACCGCGCGGTTGACCAGCGCATCGAGCCCGGCGCGGACATGAAGATAGGGCCGCGGCGTGCCATCGGGCGCGGTTTCGACGCGCAGCACATTGTCCAGCCCGGCTTCGACCAGATCGTCGGTGTTGAGGCGGAAGATCAGCCGGCGACCGGCGCCCTCGCCCTCGCTCGTCACCTCGACGGCGATGAACGGCGCGTCATCGACGATGATGTCGAGCTTTTCCGCCGGCGTCACCAGCACGTACCCGCCATCGGGCTCGCGGCGTAAAATCGTCGAGAACAGCTTGACCAGTTCGCGCCGCCCGATCGGCGAGCCTTCGTGGAACCAGGTGCCATCGGCGGCGATCCGCATAAAGGAATCGCCGCAATGGCTGGGGTTCCACAAATGCACCGGCGGCAGTTTGCCGGCCTTCAACAGCGCCGCCAGTTCAGCGAGCGAGCGCCCGGCGGAATCGCGCGAAGGAGGCAGGTCCGTCATCATGACCTTACATAAGGCCCGAAGGCAAAGGTGCAACGCCGCTTCATCTATGCCGCCCGGCGCGAAGCGTCCGCAGGCTCGACACAGCCGGCCTGCGGCAGCGCCGCCCCCGCCCAGCGCAACAACAGCCGATGGCGATCCACCGGCCCCGGCAAGTCCCAGCCGGCGGTCGCCGCAGCCGAAAAGCCGAACCGCCCGTAAAACGGCACATCACCGATCAGCAGCACCGGCACCGGGCCGGTCGCATCGACCGCCGCCAGCGCCGCCTGCATCAGCGCGCTGGCGATACCTTCGCCGCGCCGATCCGCCGCCGTCACCACCGGGCCGAGCAGGATCATCGGCTGGGCGGTGCCCAAAGCCGTGCGCAACCGCACCGGCCAGCATTGCACCGAGCCGAGTAATTGGTCACCATCGCGCGCCACGAACGACAGCGCCGGATCGGGATCGAGGCCGTCACGCAGCCGATAGGCGGTACGATAGCGCCGCGCCGGGCCGAAGCCGGCATCGAGCAGCGCCTCGATTTCAGGCAGGTCGGCGACCTGCGCGGGGATGATCTGGATCAATGTCTGGGGCTTTCCGAAGGAACAAGCGCATTTCGCCCGGCCACGATTTCGGTGGCGGGGAATCAGCCTCGTCGGCGCATCGGAAGCATGTTCGTCATGATGGCGGTGGCTTTATCACGCTGGGGCTTGCGCGGCAATGAACGGCGTCACGCCGAACTTTGCAGCGTCCGCACCAGCGCGTGCAACGCCCTCCCCCTTCGGGGGCGGCGCGATATCAGTGCAGCCGGCTTTCCAGCCCGGCGATCGCGTCGTCGGTCAGCCTGGCCTGCAATTTCTTGTCGGTGTTGGCGGCGATCAACGTCGCTGCGGCGGCGGTGACGCGGCGCGCCACATCGGCGCGGAGTTCCGCCTCGGCGGTACGTTCGGCGGCTGCGATCTTCGATTCGGCGGCGGCGGTGCGGCGTTCGATGGTCAGCGTCGCGGCCTTTTCGCTGGTCGTGACCAGTTCGGCGGCTTCGACATGGGCGCGCGCAACAATGGCTGCGGCGTCCTTTGTCGCGGCTTCGCGGCGGGCGTTGGCGTCGGCGAGCAGCGCCTCGGCTTCGGCGCGAACCGCCTTGGCTTCGTCGAGCTGGCGCTTGACGGCGGCGATACGTTCGTCGAGCGCGCCGGTGATGCGGCTCGGCAGTTTGCCAATGACGATCGCCAGCGCAAAGAAGATCGCCATCGAGACATAGACCCAGAATTCGGCACCAAAGCCGAGCAGGGTCGCTTCGGCATGATGTTCGGCGCCGGCAACCGCGGTCCCGGCATGAACTTCGCCGGCAACGACGGGCGCCTCGACAACAGCCTCGGGTCCGGTCGACGGGTTTGCCGATGGAAGTGTTTCAGCCACGCTTCGATCCTACTTCTGTGCCGCCAGCGCGGCTTCGATGTCAGCGGCCGGC
>JANNJH010000124.1:0-1255 GCA_031405775.1 Sphingomonadales bacterium
AGGTCTACAACACCCATGGCATCACGGTGAGCATGACCAGCGGCGCCATCGTCCGCAACAATATCATCGATTCGGGACTGCGGCCCGGCCGGACGCAGCGGACGGTGTTGCGCATCCTGCCCGACACGCTGGCTTGCGGAAACACGGTCGCCGACTTTCCAACCGGAACGGGTACGATGGCCTGCTGAACCGGTCAGGATCGGCGACGTCATCGCGCCGGCAGATGCGGCCCGATGATCGCCATGGTCTCGGCGATCAACGCCCGCCGGCCGCGGCCATTGAAATGGCAACCATCCCAACGTTGCGCGGTGCCGAGCGCCGACGCCAGCGGCCCGAGGATGATGCGGTTCGAACCGGTGGCCCAGGCGGCGATGGCGCGATCGATATCGGGGCCGTTGCCGCGCCGGTCCTTGCACCGCGTGCTGCGATAGACCAGCCAGGGCGTCCCCGGCGGCAAGGCGCCCGACGCATCGAAGCGGGCGACGACGGCACGCATCTGCGCAACATAAAGCGACGGCGCCAGCAATACCGCCGCATCGGTCTCGCCCTGGATCCAGAAGACATAATCGGGCGCCAGGCCGATGCGCCGCGCCGTCGCGGCTTGCTCCGCCAGACGCTGGCGATAGTGCGAGCGCTCATCGAGCCAATCGCCGAGTTGCGCGCCGCCGACGGCACCGTTGATGAACACCACCGGGCGTCCGGTCCGGGCGTAAATCGCCGACCCCAGCCCCGTCCACAGGCTGCCGGTCGTGCCCGTCGCCCCCAGCACCGGATCGCGCAGGCGATAGCATTTCCCGTCGAGCATCATATAGGCGCGGCTGGCGGGATCGGGGCCGAGCGGATCGGAAAAGGCGTTGGCGGCGTTCGATTGCCCGCCGGTCAGGATGACGATGGCATCGGTGCCCGGACACGCCAGCCTTTCATTCGCCAATGTGTCGATATTAAAGCCGTGCGACCAATTCTTGGGCAGTCCGAAGAACAGCCGGAATTGGCGTTTCCGATCGGAAAACCCCAGCGGGTCGACGGCGCTGAACGCCAGCGCGCCCGCCACGACGACGAGGACCAGCACGAGGACGGCTAACGCCACGCGCTTCAATCGGCGCCCATGCGGAGAATGTCCGATCAATTGGCGGTGGCCTCGATGGCTTCCATCGCCGCGTCGCTCAGCCCGAAATGATGGCCGACTTCATGGACGAGCACATGGGTGACGATCGCCGCAAGGCTGTCATCGGTCTGGCACCATTCATCAAGCATC
>JANNJH010000125.1:0-7350 GCA_031405775.1 Sphingomonadales bacterium
CTCTTGGCATCGGGATACCAGTTATCTGGACGTGCAGACACGATCATTTAGAAGCGCTTCATTTTGACATTCGCCAGTACAATTGTATCGTGTGGGATGACTTGGCGTTGCTTAGATATCGGCTGGCGGCAAGGATCGAGAGCGTTGTAGGCCTAGGACGGCTGAGTTCGAAAAATTCCTAGAACTGCCACTCCTAAGCGTCGAGCGCCTCGGCATCCACCGCATCGGCATGCGCCTGGATAAAGGCAAAGCGATGCTCGGGATTGCGTCCCATCAGCCGCTCGACAAGATCGGCCACCGCCGCCTTTTCGTCGACACCCTGGGGCAGCGTCACCCGCAGCATCGTGCGCTTGGCCGGGTCCATCGTGGTTTCGCGCAGCTGCTGCGGCGCCATTTCGCCAAGGCCCTTGAAACGGCTGACCTCGATCTTGGATTTGCCGGCGAAGACCGTTTTCATCAGTTCCTCGCGATGGCTATCGTCGCGGGCATAGACCACGGTGCCGCCGGCGGCGAGCCGATACAGCGGCGGCAATGCCAGGAACAAATGGCCGTCGCGGACCAGGCCCGGCATCTCGCGGAAGAAAAACGTCATCAACAGCGTCGCGATATGCGCGCCATCGACATCGGCGTCGGTCATGATGACGATGCGTTCATAGCGCAGCGCCGCGGGCGAATAATTGCCGCGCGTCCCGCAACCGAGCGCCTGGATGATGTCGGCGACTTCATTGTTGGCGCCGATCTTGGCGGCATTGGCGCTGGCGACGTTCAATATCTTGCCGCGAATCGGCAGGATCGCCTGGGTGGTGCGGTCGCGGGCGTGCTTGGCCGAACCGCCGGCGGAATCGCCTTCGACGATGAACAATTCGGTCCCCGCCGCGTCGCTGCGGGCACAATCGGTCAGCTTGCCCGGCAGCCGCAAATTGCGCTTCGACGTCGCGGTCTTGCGCTTGACCAGCAGCTCGGCGCGGCGGCGCAGGCGATCGTCCATCCGCTCGGTAACGAAGGCCAGCAGCGCCCGGCCGCGCTCGCCGGACCCCGTCAGCCAATGGTCGAAATGGTCCTTGATGGCGTTTTCCACCAGCCGTGTCGCTTCGGGCGAGGTCAGCCGGTCCTTGGTCTGGCTCTGGAATTGCGGATCGCGCAGGAACAGCGAGCACATGATCTCGGCGCCGGAAAACACGTCCTCGCCCGATAGCTCGCCGGTCTTTTTATTGCCGGTCAGCAGCGCATAGTTGCGCAGGCCGCGGGTCAGAGCGGTGCGCAAGCCCGCTTCATGGGTGCCGCCATCGGGCGTCGGGATGGTGTTGCAGTAAAAACTGGCGGAGCCTTCGCCATAGGTCGGCCAGGCGCAGGCCCATTCGACCGCGCCCTTGCCCTCGGCAAGGTCGGCGCGCCCGGCGAACAATTCGGGGGTGACCAGCTCGCGGTCGCTAAGCCGTTCCCTCAGATGATCGGCAAGCCCGCCGGGAAACTGGAACACCGCCGTCTCGGGCGTGTCGCCATCGAGCAGGGCAGGGGCAGCCTTCCAGCGGATTTCGACGCCGCCGAACAGATAGGCCTTGGATCGCGCCAGCCTGTAGAGCCGCGAGGCGCGGAATTTCGCGTCCACCCCGAAAATTTCGGCATCGGGGAGGAAACGGATCGTCGTGCCGCGCCGGTTCGGCACCGCGCCCAGCTTTTCCAGCACCGTCACCGGGAAACCGCGCGCGTAATTCTGCCGGAACAATTCACGGTTGCGCGCCACTTCGACGCGCATTTCCGACGACAGCGCGTTGACCACCGAGATGCCGACGCCGTGCAGCCCGCCGCTGGTCGCATAGGCCTTGCCGCTGAACTTGCCGCCCGAATGCAGCATGGTCATGATGACCTCCAGCGCCGATTTATCGGGAAAGCGCGGGTGCGGATCGATCGGGATGCCGCGGCCATTGTCGGAAATCGTCAGGCTGCCATCGGCCTCCAGCGTCACCTCGATGCGGCTGGCGTGACCGGCGACGGCCTCGTCCATGCTGTTGTCGAGAACTTCCGCCGCCAGGTGGTGCAGCGCCCGCTCGTCGGTGCCGCCGATATACATGCCCGGTCGGCGACGCACCGGCTCCAGCCCTTCCAGCACCTCGATATGGCTGGCGTCATAGTCACTCGGGGCCGCTGTCGCGGCGAACAAATCGCTCATGCGCCGGTTATAGAGCGCTGCGGCGCGCGGCGACAGGGGGCGAACGCGGTGATTGCGGGCACAGAGTCAAAAATCTTCGGGCGCGGCATTTTGTGCATTGCAATATTTTTTGCTGCGGCGCACAAAGATAAGGCCAATCTGGCGATCCTCCCCAAGGATAGACTTAGGGCCGGTGCGAAAGCATCGGCCCTTTTTTCATTGGGTTAGGCGGTTTTTTTCGGTGGTGGAAACCGTTGGAGTCGGGGCGCCGCAGTCGTGCTGCGGCGCGTCATTAATGATATTCAGTTTTGAGATATGCGCAAAAAAAACACGGGCGAAGCCCGTGCCTGCGTCGGACGCGTTCGGCGGGGGAAGGCCTCGCCGCCTCGCCGGCCGGGCGCCACGCGAGTCCGCGCGTAAGCCGAAATTCGCGAAGCGCGAATTCCGACTTACGCGCAGGCCGCTTAGACGCTGTAATACATATCGAACTCGACCGGCGCCGGGGTCATTTCCCAACGCAGCACGTCGTGCATCTTCAATTCGATGTACGAATCGATCTGGTCGTCGGTGAACACGCCGCCCTTGGTGAATATGGCGCGCGACTTGTCGAGGGCACCCAGTGCTTCGCGCAGCGACGCGCAAACCGTCGGGACCTTCTTCAATTCGCGCGGCGGCAGGTCGTACAGGTTCTTGTCCATCGGCGCGCCGGGGTGGATGCGGTTCTCGATGCCATCAAGGCCGGCCATCAGCAGCGCCGTGTAGCACAGATACGGGTTCGCCATCGCATCGGGGAAGCGGACTTCGACGCGCTTGGCCTTGCCGCCGCTGCCATAGGGGATGCGACACGAAGCCGAACGGTTGCGGCTCGAATAGGCGAGCAGCACCGGCGCTTCAAAGCCCGGGACCAGCCGCTTGTAGCTGTTGGTCGACGGGTTGGTGAAGGCGTTGCAGGCCTTGGCGTGCTTGATGATGCCGCCGATGAAGAACAGCGCCATTTCCGAAAGGCCGGCATAGCCGTCGCCGGCGAACAGCGGCGTCTTGCCGTTCCAGATCGAAAGATGCGTGTGCATCCCCGAACCATTGTCGTCCTTGATCGGCTTGGGCATGAACGTCGCGGTCTTGCCATAGGCGTGCGCAACCTGGTGGACGACGTACTTGTACACCTGCATGCGATCGGCGGTGGTGGTCAGCGTTCCGTAAGTCAGGCCGAGTTCGTGCTGCGAGGCGGCGACTTCATGGTGGTGCTTGTCGCACGGCAGGCCCATTTCGAGCATGGTCGCAACCATCTCACCGCGCAGATCGACAGCGCTATCGACCGGAGCGACCGGGAAATAGCCGCCCTTGGCGCGTGGGCGGTGGCCCATGTTGCCGACGTCATACTGCCGGCCGCTGTTGGTCGGCAGCTCGATATCGTCGAGGTGGAAGAAGCCTTCGTTGTAGCCAAGCCCGAATCGGACGTCGTCAAACACGAAAAATTCGGCTTCCGGCCCGATGTAGATGGTGTCGCCGATGCCGCTGGCCTTGAGATAGGCCTCGCCGCGCTTGGCGGTCGAACGCGGATCGCGGCTGTACAGCTGCCCTGTCGAAGGCTCGACGACGTCGCAGATCAGGATCATCATCGGGGTCGCCGAAAACGGATCGATATAGGTGGCGTCGAGATCGGGCATGAGGATCATGTCGCTCTCGTTGATCGCCTTCCAGCCTTCGATCGACGAACCGTCGAACATGAAGCCGTCGGTCAGCATGTCTTCATCGACAACGCCGGCGACCATGGTCAAATGATGCCACTTGCCCTTGGGATCGGTGAAACGCAGATCGATCCACTCGATCTCCTTGTCCTTGATCATTTCAAGAACGGCGGTGGCCTTCTTTGCCATGGTATTCATAACCCTTTGTTTCTTGTTTGAACTTCGGTGTGGAAACGTCAGATCGCGTCGGAATCGCGTTCGCCGGTGCGGATGCGCATGGCGCTTTCGATCGGCGACACGAAGATCTTGCCGTCGCCGATCCGCCCGGTGCGCGCGGCATTGGCGATGGCTTCGATGACCCGCTCGACCTGGTCATCATCGACAACGACTTCCAGCCGCACCTTGGGCAGGAAATCGACGACATATTCGGCGCCGCGGTAAAGCTCGGTATGGCCCTTTTGCCGGCCAAAGCCCTTGGCCTCGGTCACGGTAATTCCGGACACGCCGACCTCGTGCAGGGCTTCCTTCACCTCGTCGAGCTTGAAGGGCTTGATAACCGCTTCGATTTTTTTCACCGCGCACCCCTTTGCATTTGTCATTGGCCAAGCAAATTCCGTGCCAGCTTCACTCTAACCGCAAAATGAATGAAAAACCGCCGAAATCGACAGCAGCATGTGCGATTTCTGGCAGGAAATCTGCCGAAATCGCCATCACCTGCCCGAAAATAGGGCAATCTTGTCGCGAAGGCATTCGGGGATCGCCGGCATTCGGGAATCTCCGACGAGGGACATATCCGTCCGCGCGTCTGAATCCGTCCTCCCCGAGGGTTCGACGATGTGCACCTTGTCGGCGGCGCCGTGGTCGGTGAATTGGGCGCGGCTTGCCCGGGCGAATGCCTCAGCGGCTGGCGGCGACCGGCGGCGTGTCGTTGGTTGCGGCGGCGCGTCCGGTATTGACGCTTGCCGCAATGGTCGCGGTGGCGAGGACCGCCAGCATCAGCGGCTTGCGATAGCGGCGCGCCACGCCGCGCAGCCACGCGCGCACCCGCGCCAGCACATTCGTCAGGGTTGCTTCATAGGGGTTCATAAGCCACCTGCCTCCATCCAACCAAGCCCCGGGGTTGGTCGCAATATCGGCTGCGTCAGTTCCTGGCCCCTTGACAGGCCGGCCTGCCGCATCGGATCGTAAACTCCCCCGAGTCGTAGTTGCGGATAACAGTCCGACGACGCGCCGTCCACCAAGAGAATCTTAACGGCGCAACGATTGTGAGAAGCCTGCAAAAACCGGGGCTTCAACCGTCGCGCGGCCCGCCGCGGGCGCTGCGGCGCGTGCCGATGCTGCCCTCTCCGCCGACGATGTCGCTGAAGCTCAGCTGGCCATCGTACAGCGTTCGCACCACCAGTTCGGTGCGGCTTGAAACGCCATAGCGACGCTTGGCGCTTTCCAGATATTTGTGGACCGTATCGGGCGAAAGGCCGAGCAATTTGCCCGATACCCAATCGGACTTGCCGCGCGCCGCCAGCACGACACAATCGAACTGACGCTGCGTCAGCTTGGGCGGGACATCCGATCCGCCGCCGGTGCCGCCGCCGTCGTTCGCGGGCTGGGTCGAAACCAGCCGGCGTGCGGCCTCGAAGGCAAAACACGCCAGATATTGCGCCGCCGGCAGTGATTCCGTCGGCAGTTCGCGGCCCTTGGTGGTGACGAAACTGCACAGGCCCGAAGCGGCGCCCGGCACATGGATCGGCACCGTATAGCCGCTTTCGAGCCCGGCCGCCCGGGCGTTGATCATATAGGCCTTTTGGTGCTTCGACATGTCGAACATCGTCGGGATGGCGTCCCAGGCAAAGGGCGCGACCGATTTCTCGCAGGCGACCAGCACCGGGTCATGGACGTAATATTTCGTCGTGGTCAACAGGTCGACCCAGCCCTCGGGAAAGTCCGACAATTGCACCGGGCCGATCGCCAGCCGCGAATTGACGCGCTGGACCAGCGCGAAATAGTCGAAATCGAACAGGCGGGTTGCGTCGCTGAGCACGTTCGTCACATCCGACAGGCGCGTCGCCTCCCGGACTGTCCGAACGAACCGCTGCACCTCCGCGAGCCTTGTCACCATGTTCCCCTGCGCGCGTGTCTTTTCAAACAGCGCGACAACTGCCCTTACACTCTTACAACGCGCGTCACGAAGCGCTATTTTCGCACCCAGCTTTGTAACGAGGACGATATGAAAATAGCGACAATCGCCGGCGGCTGTTTCTGGTGCACCGAGGCAGTGTTCAACGAATTGAAGGGCGTCGAGAGCGTGGAATCGGGCTATATAGGCGGCGAAATAGCCGATCCGAGCTATGAAGCCGTTTGTTCAGGCCGCACCGGCCATGCCGAAGCCGTGCGAATCAGCTTCGATCCGGCGGTAATTTCCTATGCCGACCTGCTCGATATCTTTTTTCACACCCATGATCCAACGACGCTGAACCGCCAGGGCGCCGATAGCGGCAGCCAGTATCGCTCGGCGATCTTCCCGGCATCGGCCGAACAGCGCGCCGAGGCCGAAGCCGCGATCGCCCGCAACCAGTCGGCCTGGGACAGCCCGATCGTCACCAGCATCGAGCCCGATTCAACATGGTATCCCGCCGAAGCCTATCACCAGCGCTATTTCGAACGGCACGGCATGGCGAATGGCTATTGCGCCGCGGTGGTGGCGCCGAAGCTGGCGAAATTCCGCAAGGGCTACGCGGCTCGGCTGAAATAACCCCTCTCCCGTTCGGGGAGAGGGAGGGGCCCGCCGGCTCCTTCAGCCGGTGGGAGGGTGAGGGCTCTTGCTCGCCGATGCCCCGCGCACCCCCTCCCGCTCGCCCGACATCCCTGCTACACGCCGCCGATGCCAGCCCGCCGCTTCCTCTGGGTGATCGCGATCATCACCATGATCGTCATCGCCGCCGCCTTTGCCTATCGCCTGTTCGGCGACCAGTTGATCCGTGTCGCGCTCGTCCCCGGCGCGCCCTTCAATGCGCCGCCGGCATCCGGCGCCCCCGATTATGCGCTGGCGAAGAACTGGGTCGCCCGCCCCGATCTGCCCAGCGACGCGGCGCGCTGGACTCCCGCCGGCTATACCGCCGCCCCCAAACCCGGCGTCGCGGTGTTCTACGTCCTGCCGACCAGCATCTTCGATCGTTCGAAGTGGAACGCCGGCATCGACGACGCCGACGTCGGCAAGCGCATGGAGATCTTCCTGCAGTCACAGGCGAGCATCTTCAATGGCGTCGCCCTGGTCTGGTCGCCGCGCTATCGCCAGGCCACCTTCGGCGCCTTCCTCACTGAAAAGCCCGAGGCTGCCCGCGCGCTCGACCTCGCCTATGCCGACGTGGCTGCCGCCTTTGATGCCTTCATCGCCGCCCAGCCCGGCGATCGCGCGTAGCAACCATTGCCGCCGCGCATAACAGCAAGGGTTGACCGCTTTAATCCCATCGGCGCGCGTTTCTTTCATCTCTAAAAACTCCGCAGGAGCGTGCTATT
>JANNJH010000126.1:0-6565 GCA_031405775.1 Sphingomonadales bacterium
TGACCATGGTCTGCGCCCAGATCATGGGCAATCATGTCGCCGTCACCATCGGCGGGCTGCAGGGGCATCTCCAGCTCAATGTCTTCAAGCCGCTGATCGCGCACAATCTGCTCGGCGGCATCGCGCTGCTGTCCGATGCGATCGATTCGTTCCGCCTGCGCTGCGTCGATGGGATGCTGCCCAACCGCGAACGGCTCGCCGAACTCGTCGAGGGCTCGCTGATGCTGGTGACGGCGCTGGCGCCCGAGATCGGTTACGACAATGCCGCCGCCATCGCCAAAAAGGCGCACCATGACGGGACCTCGCTGCTTGCGGCCGGGCTGGCGCTGGGGCTGATCGACGAAGCGCGCTTCCGCCAGGTCGTGCGGCCCGAAGCGATGCTGGGGCCTGACCGCAGCCCGTGACGCCGCGTGGCAGGTGACGCCGCGCCCCGAACCCGCTAACCACCCTTGCGATGACCGAATTCACCCGTCCCGCCGCCGCCTCGCCGCCCCGCCGCGGGCTGATGTTCGTCCTGTCGTCGCCGTCTGGCGCCGGCAAGACGACGCTGTCGCGCCGCCTGCTCAAAAAGGACAGCGGCATCATGCTTTCGGTGTCGGCAACGACGCGCCCGCCGCGCAATGGCGAAACCGAAGGCGTCGACTATTATTTCGTCTCGCCCGAACGCTTCGGCGAAATGGTCGAGCGCGACGAGCTGCTCGAATGGGCGACAGTGTTCGGCAACCGCTATGGCACGCCGCGCACACCGGTGGAGGCAGCGCTCCATGCTGGCCGCGACGTTCTGTTCGACATCGACTGGCAGGGCACCCAGCAGCTCCAGCAGACCGACGCCGCCAGCGACCTTGTCCGCGTCTTCATCCTGCCGCCCGACCTGACCGAATTGGAACGCCGGCTGACCACCCGCGCCACCGATCCCGCCGA
The DNA here is from genome assembly GCA_031405775.1 of Sphingomonadales bacterium. Lineage (GTDB taxonomy): Bacteria > Pseudomonadota > Alphaproteobacteria > Sphingomonadales > Sphingomonadaceae > Sandarakinorhabdus. The sequence goes on from JANNJH010000126.1 coordinate 922, forward strand.
TGTCATCGCCGGCCGCATGGCGCGCGCCCGCGACGAGATAAGCCATTGGGGCGAATATGATTATATCCTGATCAACGACAATGCCGAAACCTGCCTTGCCGAGATTCGCGCCATCCTCCACGCCGAACGCCTGCGCCGCAAGCGCCAGCTTGGCCTTGCCGCCTTTGTCCGCAACATGCTCGGCAATTGACCATTCTCGCTCCAGCCACATTTCCGGTTTAGTCTGGACAAATGCGCCCCCGAATCGCCTTGCTCGCCGCCCTGTTGCCGTTGGCGGCGTACGCTGGCGCGGATTCGCCATCGGGAATGGCCAGCGCCGCGACGCCGCGCAGCCAATCCTGGCAGGAGAATATCACCGGGCCCGATCGCAAGCGCCTCGCCGGCCTGTGGAACGCCTGGACGCGGTCGCTCAACCAGGCCGCCAACGCCGGGCAAGGCGCCGCCATCGCCGCGCTCGGGCCAATGGCGATCGTCGATGCGCCGGGCGCCGGGCCGCCGCCGCCGCCCGGCAATTATCGCTGCCGCAGCATCAAGCTCGGCATTCGCGACGACGGCGCGCCGCGGCCCGACGCGCCGGCGCTGGAGATGTCGCAGGTTTTCCCCTGCGGCATCACCGCCAGGGCCGGGCTGTTGTGGTTCGAACAGGGCACCGGCCCGCAACGCATCGGCGGCGCGCTATACCCCGATGGCGATCGCATGGTCTTTCTCGGCGCCAAGGCGCTCGCCGGCGAAATGGGCATCATGGCCTATGGGTCGGACGCCGCGCGTGACCAGGTCGGCGTGCTGCGCGCGATTGGCGACGGGCGCTGGCGGCTCGAACTGCCTTGGCCGATGTGGCAATCCAACCTCGAAATCATCGAGATAATGCCCGGCTGACGGCGCTTGCCGCCGCGTGGCAAAGCGTGTCCTAGGGGCCGGTGCTCAGCGATCCGTTATTCTATCTCGCCGCCGTCCCCGCCGTGATCCTGCTTGGCCTGGCCAAGGGCGGTTTCGCCGGCATCGGCATGCTCGGCGTGCCCCTGATGGCGCTGGTGATGTCGCCGGTGCAGGCGGCGGCCATCCTGTTGCCGATCCTGATGGTGCAGGACGTGGTCGGCGTCTGGGCCTTCCGCCGCGATCGCGATGATCGCGTTTTGGCGCGGATGCTGCCCGGCGCCGTGGTTGGCGTCGCCGCCGGCTATGCGCTGGCGGCGTTTGTCTCGGTGGCCATGGTCGAACTCGCGGTCGGGGTGACGACGCTGGTCTTTGCGGTGCAGCGCCTGCGCGCCGGAGATGATACTCCGGCGGCGGTGGCGCACGGCTGGACCGGCGTGGCGATGGGCGCCGCGTCGGGGTTCACCAGCCAGATCGCCCATGCCGGCGCGCCGCCGTTCCAGATGCATGTCATCCCGATGCGGCTGGGGCGCGACACCTTCATCGGCACCGGCGCGATCTTCTTTGCCGTCGTCAACTGGATGAAGGTTCCGGCCTATGCGGCGCTCGGCCAGTTCACCCCCGACAATCTGCGCGCCGCCGCGGTGCTGGTGCCGCTCGCCATCGCCGCGACCTGGGCCGGCGTCTGGCTGGTCCGGCGCGTCGATGCCACCAGCTTTTACCGGATCATCAACCTGCTCATGCTGATCGTCGGTGCCAAGCTGGTCTGGGACGGCGTCGCGGCGATTTAGAGCGTTTTCCAATCAAATGGCTTCATTTGATGGTTAAGAAAACGCGGCAGACCAAAGCACTTTAGCGGTCGCGAAAGGCATTCTCGCGCAGCTTGGTCACCGGGCTGAGGATATAGGACAGCACCGAGCGCTTGCGGCCGATGAAACTGATTTCGGCGACCATGCCCGCGCCGACCGGCACGCCGGCGCCATCGGGAGCCGTCAACGCCGATGCGCCGGTCACCACGCGCACGAGGAAATGGCTCTCGCCGGTGCGTTCATTGACGATGGCGTCGGGCGAAATCCGGTCGACGCGCCCGTCGAGTGCGCCATAGACCGACGAATCATACGCCGTCAGCTTGACCGCAGCGCTTTGGCCGGGGTGGACGAAGGCGATGTCCTGGGGCCGCACCTTTGCTTCGATGACCAGCGCATCGCCGCCGGGAACGATCTCGACCAGCGGCGCGCCGGGGCCGACGGCGCCGCCGATGGTGGCGACCAGCACGCGCTGGATGGTGCCGGCGATCGGGCTGCGGATGGCGGTGCGATCGACACGCGTCCGCAACGCCGGCAACCCCGCCGAAAGCCCTGCGAGTTCGGCGCGCGCCGCCGCCAGCGCATCGACCGACTGGCTGCGGAATCGCCCCTGCACACCGCGTGTCGCGGCGCGCGCCTCGGCGACCGCGGCTTGCGCGCGGCTGACCGCTTGCCCGGCCCCTGCGGCGGCGGCGTCGGCCTGGACCAGCGCCGATCGGGCGCGATCGAGACTGACCGCCGGCTCGATGCCCTTGTCGACCAACGGCGCGATCATCGCCGCCTCGCGCGCCGCCTGCGCCCGCGCCTCGGCGTGCGCGCGGCGTTCGGCTTCGGCTTGCGCCAGCGAGCGCAGCGCGCCATCGAGCCGCGCCGCATCGCCGGCCGCCGCCGCCCCGACATCGACGCGCCGCGCCGACCAAAGCGCGCGTTCGGTCGCCACGGCGGCGGGCGCGGCGCGCTCCAGCCCGGCGGCGAACACCGGCGCCCCGCCCGACACCTCGGCCTCCAGCCGCGCGATTCGCGCCGAAAGCGCGTTGGCGGCGGCGCTGGAGCGTCCGAAATCCGCCGCCGCGGCGCCAGGGTCGAGCCGCAGCAGCAATTGCCCCGCCGCGACCTTGTCGCCGGATTTGACGAGGATCGCCGCAACGACGCCGCCTTCGAGGTTGCCGACGACCTGCAACTGCCGCGACGGCGCGACGCGGCCGCTGGCGACGGCGGTCTCGTCGAGGCGGGCGAGCCCGGCCCAGACAATCATGGTGACGCTGAACCCGGCGATCGACCACAGCATCAACCGGGCGACGCGCGCCGGCATGGTGCGCTCGGGAAGAAATGACATGAACAGCCTCCTCAGCCGCTTGCGAGCGATTTCAGCACATCGTCGCGCGGGCCTTGCGCGACGATCTTGCCGGCATCGAGGACGATGATCCGCGTCGCCAGCCGCAGCAGCGACTGGCGATGCGTGACAAGGACGACGGTGCGCCCGTCCAGTTCGTTTTCGAGCCGGGCGATCAGGGCGTTTTCCGACTCGATATCCATGGCGCTGGTCGGTTCGTCGAACAACAGGATCGGCTTGGCCCCGGTAAGCGCCCGCGCCACCGCGATCGCCTGGCGCTGGCCACCCGAAAGCCCTTCGCCGCGATCATTGAGGTGAAGGTCATAGCCGTGCGGCGTCTGCCCGATGAAGTCATGCGCGCCGCTCAGCCGCGCCGCGCGCAGCACCGCCGCATCATCGACCAAAGCATCGCCGAGCGCGATATTGTCGCGAATGCTGCCGGACAACAGCACGACATCCTGGAGAACGGCGCCGATATTGGCGCGCAAATCGTCGGGATGGAGTTGGCGGACATCGGCGTCGTCGACGCGCACGGCGCCTTCGTTCGGCGCGTACAGCCCGAGGATCAGCCGGGCGATCGTCGATTTTCCCGACCCGATGCGGCCGATGATAGCGACGCGTTCGCCGGGTTCGATGCTGAAACTGACATCATCAAGGGCGCGATGGTCGCTGCCCGGATAGCGGAACATGACGTTGCGAAAGGCGATGCCGCCGCCCAGCACCGGGCGGCGCAGCGAAGCGCTGCCGGTCGCCTCGCCATCGGCGCGCATGACCTTGTCGAGCGCATGATAGGCCGATCGCGTCTGGCCCAGCCGGGTCAACAGCATGGCGATCTGGCCGAGCGGCGCGATGCAGCGCCCCGACAGCATCGAGGCGGCGACCAGCGCCCCCATCGTCAATTCGCGCTGCGCGATCAACGCGACGCCGACGCTGACGGTCAGCACATAGACGATATTCTGCGCCGATGCGGCGACATTGATGGCTACGCCCGACACCAGCCGCTGCCGCAGCGACAGGCCCGCATGCGCCGCCACCGCGTTCCGCCAGCGCGCCGCCAGCATCGGCCCGGCGCGGCTGGTCTTCACCGTTTCCAGCCCGGCGATGGTCTCGGTGATGATCCCTTGCTTGTTGAGACCTTCGTCGAGGCTCGCCTGCGCCAGCCGCGCCAACATCGGCTGCGATGCCAAGGCGATGCCGATGACCAGCGGAATGGCGAGCAACGGCACCAAGGCCAGCGGCGCCGCGACGGCCCAGATGACGCCGAGGAACAACAGGATGAACGGCACGTCGACCAGCGCCGCCACCGTCGCCGAAGCGAAGAATTCGCGCAAAGTCTCGAACTCGCGCAGCACCCCGGCAAAGGCGCCGTTCGAGCCGCGGCGATCCGCAAGCTTCATGCCTGTCAAGCGGTCGAAGATGGCTTCGCCCAGCGTCCGGTCGATATTTTGCCCGGCGACATCGACGAAATAGCCGCGCACTGATCGCAGCAGGAAATCGAAGCCGAGGACAAGGCTGATGCCGATCAGCAGCGCCGCCATCGAATCGACGGCGTTGTTGGGGACGATCTTGTTATAGACCGTCATCGAGAACAGCGATGTCGCCAGCGCAAAGACGTTGATCAGCGCGGCGGCCAGCGCCACCTGCCCGAACAGGCCGCGATTGGCCCAGATCGGCGCGCGCAGCCAGTCGCCGGGGCGCGCGGGCCAGCCGCCGGGGCGCGCGAGAAGGTCGAGCACCGGCGGCGATGCCGCCAACTCGGGTGGCGCCGGCGATGCCGCCAACTCGGGCGCCGGCGGCGGTGCCGCCAATTCTGGCGGCGGCAGCGCGATCGCGGGGCGCGCAAAGCTGGCGGGGGCGGGGCGGGCGGTCATCAACTATTCCTTTGCGCCGGCGGCGGCGGCACCAGCGTCGTCGCTGTTCTGGTTAACGGCGCCGGGCCGCTGGCCTTGATACGCACCGACATGGATGCGCTGCGGTCGAGGAAATTCGCCGGCCAAAGCCGTGCTTGGCGCGCTGCCCCGCACCGCCTGATCGGGATGGGAACGAAACACCATTGCGCGCGTTTGATTCCGTGTTCGGGCTGATGTTCAGTCGTTCCGAGGCATTTTCCGATGAAGCGCTTCCAGCTTTTCGCCGCCATGGCGCTGATCGCGGTGCCCGCCGTTGCCCAGGGCCAGCCGGGTGATCAAGGCGGCGATCGCCAACGTGGCGGCGGCGAGTATCAACGGGGTGATCGGCCGGGCGGCGGCGATCGCGACAACTACAGATACAACCGGCCACCGCCAGGTGGACAATATTGGGATCACCGACGCCCGGCGCCAAGGGGTGGGTATTGGCGGGAAAACCGCTGGAACCAGCGCCCGGTCTATGCGCCGCGCTATTATTATCCACGAGGCTACCGCTATCAACGCTGGTCGCCGGGGCTGATCCTGCCGCTGCCGTTCATCAATTCGAGCTATTATTTCGACGACTATAATGTCCTCGGCCTGCCGCAGCCCCGTGGCTATCGCTGGGTGCGCTATGGCCCTGATCTGGTGCTCGTCGAAATCCGCACCGGCCGCATCCGCGAGGTCCGCCACGGCGTCTTCCGCTAGAGCAGGATGGTTTTCGATGGAATCGTTCTTCACGACGC
>JANNJH010000127.1:0-2887 GCA_031405775.1 Sphingomonadales bacterium
GCGCATAGGCATCGAGAAAGGCGTTCGCCGCAGCATAATCAATCTGTCCGGCCAACCCGGCGCTGGCGCTGATCGACGAGAACAGCATGATGAAATCCGGCCGCTGGTCCGCCAGAACCTCCTCCAGCACCAGCGTGCCACGCAGCTTTGGCGCCAGCACCGCGGCGGCGGCGTGGGCATCCTTGAGCTGGACGAGGCCATCGTCGATGACGCCTGCCGTGTGGAACACGCCGTCGATCGGGCCAAAGCGCGCCGCGCCCTGCTGCACGGCATGGCGCATCTGGGCGACGTTACAGACGTCGGCACCGACAACCAGCACCTCGGCCCCCAGCCGTTCGATCGCGCTGACCTGTCGGATCTGTTCGGCGATGGCATCGTCGATATCGGCGCCGACCAGCCGTTTCGACCATTCGTCGCGCGGCGGCAGGCCGCCGCGTCCGACCAGCACCAGTCGCGCGGCGACTGTTTCCGCGAGATGCCGGGCCAGGGTCAGGCCGATGCCGCCGAGCCCGCCGGTGATCAGATAGACACCGCCGACGCGCAGCGAGCGCGGACGCGCCACCGGCGCATCGAGCCGGACCGGCGCGAAGCTTTGCAGCCAGCGTTCGGAAGCGCGATAGGCGACGACTTCGGCATCATCCCCGGCGCCATTTTCGGCGATCAGGTCCTCGACAAGATCGCGCATTTCACGCGATCCCGATTGCGGCACGATGACATCGATGCTGCGCGCGCGGATGTTGGGAAATTCGCGCGGGATCACCTTGCAGGCGCCAAACACCGTCGCCTTTGCCGGAACCAGCACAGTCTCGGTAGAAACGCGCTGCGAATAGTCGGAGACCACCGCCAGATCGATGGACATGCCGGAATCCTCCCGGCCGATCGCCTGGGCGAGGTTAAGCAGGCTGTAGAAACCCCGGCGCTGCAACGCCTCGGCAGCGGCCAGTCCCGACTGACGGCGCGGCGGTCCGGTGACGGTCCAGAGATGGAATATCTCGCGGACGGTCCGGCCTTCGTCGGTCAACCGCGAGATCATCATTTCGTAATCGCTCGGCGATCCGGGATCGATGATGAAGACATGACCGCCCTTGCGGGCGAAACGCCGCCCGGCGCGAACCAGCACGACATCGCGCCCTTGCGCCGACAGTTGCTCGGCGAGTCGCGTGGCGAGCCCGCAATCATCCTCGAACACCAGTGCGGTCACGGCCTTGGGCGCGATTTTTGGACGGTCGGCGCGTTGCCAGATCGGCTGGTAGAACCAGTCGCCAAGATCGGCGTTGCGTTCGAGTTCGGCATCGGGGTCGTCGCTGGCCATGGCGACGGCGGTGCCGGGTTCGATCCAGAACCGCTGCCGATCGAAGCGATATGTCGGCAACGGCAGCCGCGATCGCTGCTGAGACTGCCAGAAGCAGGCCCAGTTGACCGCCGCGCCGACAGTCCACAACCGGCCGAGCACATCGAGGACATAAGCCAGATCGGAGGCTTTTTCGTCGGGGTGGCGCAGCGAGTTGAACACCGGCTGCCCGGCCTGCCGCGCCGGATGGCTGCGCGCCAGGCTCGACAATGTCCGCCCCGGCCCGACCTCGAGCAGGACACAGTTCGTATCATGGAACAATTGCGCCAGGCCATCGTTGAAGCGAACTGTCTGGCGCGTCTGCTTGACCCAATAGTTCGGATCGATGGCCTCGGCCGGCTTGATCCAGGTGCCCGTGACGTTGGAAATGAACGGCGCGCGCGGCGACCGCAGCGTCAGCCGGCGGAAAAAAGCGCCGAATTCGGCAAGGATGGGCTCCAGCATGTCGGAATGCGCCGCGATCGAGATCGGAATCTGCGAAAAGCCAATGTCGCGGGCGTGCAGCCTTGCCTCAAGCGCGTCGATGGCATCGCCGGGGCCGGAGGCGACGGTCAGATTCGGCGCGTTGACAGCCGCGATCGACAGACCGGGAACCAGCAGGCCGCGAAGCTCGCTCTCCGACAGCGCGACGCTGATCATCCGGCCGTTCGGCAAGGATTCGAACAGCCGCCCCTTGAGGACCACCAGGTCGAGCGCATCGCCGAGACCAAAAACACCGGCCAGATGCGCCGCCATATATTCGCCGAAGCTGTGGCCTATCATCGCCTTGGGGGTAAGACCCCATGACATCCACAGCTTGGCCTGGGCATATTGGATGGTGAACAACGCCGGCAGGCCGATCGCCGGCCGTTCGAGTTCACGCGCCGCCGCCGCTTCGTCGCCGGCTGCGGGGTAAAGCCACTGGCGAATATCGATCTGGTTGTGCACTTCGAGCATTTCGAGGCACTCGTCGACCGCATCGCGAAACACCGCCTCCGATCTGTAAAGATCGCGCCCCATGTTGGGGTATTGCGATCCGCCGCCGGGGAACATGAAGACGACATCGCGGTTTTCCGCCGGCGCCTCGTTGCTGGAAATCCGCGGCGAGGTCATCTCGGTCAAAAGCGCGGCGGCGTCGCCCGTGTCGCTGACGACGACGCTGCGGCGATACTTCATCGCCTGGCGGCCGATCTGCAACGTATAGGCGACATCGCCAAGTTCAATGGCGGGGTTGGCGCCAAGGTGCCTCGCCAATGCGGCGGTGTTGGCATCGAGGGCGCTCGGGGTCTTGGCCGAAATCGTCAGCAAGTGATGGGCGCGACCGGACTTGGCGATCCGCCGGCGTGGCGCCTGCTCCAGGACGACATGCGCGTTGGTGCCGCCGACGCCGAGCGAACTGATCCCGGCGCGGCGCGGCACGCCGATCGGCGGTGTCCACGGCCGCAATTTCGCGTTGACATAGAATGGGCTCTGCTCGAAATCGCACGCCGGATTTGCCGCTGAAAAGTGCAGCGTCGGCGGCAGTTCGCCGTTCGTCATCGCCAGCGCAACCTTGAT
>JANNJH010000128.1:0-3943 GCA_031405775.1 Sphingomonadales bacterium
GGCGGCGTTGATGGCGTCGGCGACGGCGCGCGCCGCACTGAAATCCTGCTCATTGAGATCGAGCGTCAGGTCGGCATTGCCGGCAAACGGCGATGGCACCGAGCGTTCGACGCTGGCGCCGCCAGGAATGCGACCCGATGACGGCGTGCCGACGACGATCTTGGAGCCGTCGCGGCCTTCGGCGCCAAAGCCGCCGACCGCGAGATTGCCCTGTGCCAGCGCGTAAAGTTCGCCATCGGCGCCCTGCATCGGCGCCAGCAGCAGCGTGCCGCCGCGCAACGACTTGGCCTTGCCGAGTGCCGAGACGGTGACATCGAGGCGCTGGCCGGGCTTGGCAAACGGCGGCAGTTCGGCGGTGAGCATGACCGCGGCGGCGTTCTTCAGCCCCGGGTTGATGCCGGGCGGCAGCACGACGCCCAATCGCGCCGCGGCGGACTTGAGCGACTGGACGGTATATTCGAAATTGTCGTCGCCGCTGCCCGACAGGCCGACGACGATGCCATAGCCGGTGAGCGCGTTGGCGCGGACGCCCGAGAAACGTGCGATGTCCTTGATGCGTTCGGCGCTGGCCGGGGCGGCGAGCAGCACGGCGGCGATGCCGATGAGCAGGACGAGGATCGAGCGCAGGTCGGGCGTCAGCGGCCGGCGACGCGGGCGGGGAGCGGCGAGGTGCTTCACAACGGTGCGACTGTAGCGAGCCATCATAACGGTGAGACCTTGGCAAAGAACCGCGCCAGCCAGCCCTGGCGGCTTTGGTCGGCGATCTGGCCGCTGCCCGAATAGCGGATGCGGGCATCGGCGACGCGGGTCGACGGCACGCTGTTGTCGGGGCCAAGGTCGTCGCTGCGGACCAGCCCGGTCAACTGCACCTGTTCCTCGCCGCGGTTGAGGGTCAGGCGTTTTTCGCCGGCGATCGCCAGCACGCCGCCGGGCAACACGCGCGCGACGGTGACGGTGATGTCGCCTGAAAGCTGGTTGTCCTGCGCCGCCGTGCCACTGCCCTTGAAGCTTTGCGTCGATCCCCCCGAGATCAGGCCGGCGGGAACATAGGAGAACGGCGGCGCGGCCGGCAGCGTCAGCTTGGTGTTGCCGTCGCGGCTCGAATCGGCGGTGGCGGACTTGCGCGCCTGGGTCCGCTCGACAAGGCGGATGGTGAGCAGGTCGCCGACCCGCCGGGCGCGGCGATCGCTGGCGAGACCGGTGAAGGTGGCGGGGTTGTAGAGGCTGCCCGTCGTCGGCGCTGACGCCGCGACGGGCGGCAGCGGCAGGGTGGCGGCGATGCCGGCGACGCGGCCAAAACCTTCGTCGGCGCACGACGACAGCAGCAGCACGACAAGGCCGTGGCCAGCGAGCACCATCACGCTGGGCTTCTGCCTGAGCGCTGCCTCAGACATTTTGCGTCACATACTGCGACATTTCGTCGGCGGCCTTGATGACCTTGGCGTTGACTTCATAGGCGCGCTGGGTCTCGATCATGTCGACAAGCTCCTGCACCGTCGAGACGTTGGAGCCTTCGAGCGCGCCTTGCCGGATGCTGCCGGCGCCATCGGCCCCGGCGATGCCGACCTGCGGCGCGCCGCTGGCGGCGGTCTCGGCGTAAAGATTGTCGCCCTTGGCCTCCAGCCCGGCGGGGTTGAGGAAGCGGCTGACCTGGATCTGCCCGGCCTCGACCGGCGCCGACTGGCCCTGGAGCGTCGCCGAGACGGTGCCGTCGGGGGCGATGGTGATCGATTGGGCGCCATCGGGGATGGTGATCGCCTGCGCCAGTTTCAGCCCCGACGAGGTGACCATTTCGCCGCTTGCGGAAAGTTTGAACGATCCGTCGCGGGTGTACGCCTGTTGGCCGTTGGGCTGGATGACGGCGAAAAAGCCTTCGCCTTCGATGGCGAGGTCGAGGGCGTTGTCGGTCTGCGTCGATGCGCCTTGCGTGTGGATGCGCTCGGTGCCGTTGACGCGGACGCCGGTGCCGGTGCCAAGGCCGGTGGCATATTGGCTGTCGGCCCCCGAAGGCGCGCCGGGAGCCCGCGTATCCTGGTACATCAGCGAGACAAAGGCGGCGCGATCGCGCTTGAAGCCGGTGGTGTTGACGTTGGCGAGGTTGTTCGAAATCGTCTTCATGCGCTGATCGAGCGCGTCGAGGCCGGATCGGGCAATCTGCAGGGCGCTGGTCATGCGGGGGCTCCTTTACTGGCTTTCGAACGCCATCAGGCGGGATGTGCGTTCGTCGATGTCCTTGGCGATGCCAAGCAGGCGGGCGTTGACCTCGAAACCGCGCGATTGCTCGACGAGTTCGGCCAGCGCCCCGGCGGTCTGGACGTTCGAGCTTTCGAGCGCGCCGCTGGTCAGCCGCGCCGCCGGATCGACGGGCAGCGGCGTCTTCGTGGCGAACAGCCCGTCGACGGTCTTGTCGAGACTGGTCAGCGTCGACCCGTCGACGAGCTTCAACCGACCGAGCCGCGTGACGGCGTCGCCGATGCGGGTGGAAAGGCTGCCATCCGGGGCGATATCGAGCGCGGCGCCGGCCGGGACGGTGATCGGCGCGCCATCCTCGCCGAGCACGGCGCGGCCCTCGCCGTTCTCCAGCAGCCCGGTCGCGCTGATCGCCAAGTCACCGCGGCGGGTATAGGCCTCGGTTGGTTGGCCCTTGATGACCGCGCCCTGCACCGCGAGCCAGGCGTCGCCGCCAAGCGCGATATCGAGGGCGCGGCCGCTGGGTTCGATCTTGCCGGCCTCGCGCGGGGTGGCGACGCTGGGGGCGCCCGACTGGACGCGGCTGGTGATGGCGTTCCCGGCGAAATACCGGCCTTCGGCGGCAATCAGTTCGCGGCGGAAGGCCGTTGTGCCCGCATTGGCGAGATTATTGGCGGTCACCGTCTGCGAGCGGCTGCGTGCCGCAAGCCCGGTCAACGCGGTATAGATCAATCTATCCATGATGTTATGTGCGAAGATTGATAATCGTCTGGAGCAGTGTCGTGTCGGTTTCCATGGCCTTGGCATTGGCCTGGAAATTGCGCTGCGCCGCGATCAGCCCGACGAGTTCGATGGTCAGATCGACGTTCGAGCGTTCAAGGCTGCCCGACAGGATCGATCCGATGCCGTTGCGGCCGGCCTCGCCGGTGATCGCGGTGCCCGATCCGGGGGTGCTGACATAGTTGGCGTCGCCGATCTGCTTGAGGCCTTGTGGGTTGGCGAAGATGGCCAGCGCCACCTTGCCGAGCGTCTGCACCTCGCCATTGGTGAGCTGGCGCGCAGCGTGCCGCTGCCATCGACGGCGACGCTTTCGAGCTGGCCCGAGGGGAAGCCGTCCTGTTCGATGGTGGCGCGGCTGAAGCTGCCCGATTGCTGGGTGGTGGCAACGCCGTGATCGATGGCGAGCGCCATGGCCTGACCGCCACTCGCCGGGGTGAAGGCATCGAACACGGCGGGCGTTGCAGGAGAGGTCAGGACGCCGGCGGTATCGAAGGTCATCGGGATGCCGCTGACCCCTGCGACCTGGAGTTCGGTCGAACCGACAAGCACATGCGCTGTCCATTGATGGGTCGGATCGCCGACCGTTGGGGACGATGTTTTTACATAATAGATGTTCGCAGCCAATGGGTTGCCGAGCGAATCGAAGATCGTGACCGAGGTTGAATTGTTGAAGGTCGTCGGGTCATTGGCATTAAAGACATAGGGATTGAGCGCGGTGTAGATCGGCTTGGCGGGAATGATCGCCGCATCGGCGGGAAGGTTGACCGCCAGCCTGATGTTCGATGTGGCTTGCGGCACGCCCGATGTCAGCGGCAGCCGCGCCGATAGTGCTGAAAAAGTAAAAACAACCCTATCCGTGAGTAGTAATGCCACTGATGGGATCAAAGACTGGGAGCTCGAAGATGAACACCTCGTACGGTTGAAATCAAGCCGCCTGCCCGATGGAACTGCGAGAGTTTATACGATTACAGTT
>JANNJH010000129.1:0-1044 GCA_031405775.1 Sphingomonadales bacterium
CCAGCATGCGCACGGCGCCCGGCACCCCCGTGGCGCGCCCCGACAGCATCGCGCTGTCGATCGAAAGCGACGAGCCATCGGGCGCCAAAAACATCGATTCGGTCGCCTGCACGGGCGCGACTTCACGCCCGTCGTAGATGACCACCTTGCTCGTCTGCGCGTCGTAAAAGCTCATGAACGACCCGCCGCCGATGCCGGAGCTTTGCGGCTCGACAAGTGACAGCATGGCCTGAACCGCCACCGCTGCGTCGACCGCACTTCCGCCGCGTCTCAACACCTCGATACCGGCCTCAGCGGCAAGCGGGTTGGCTGCGATCACCAGCGGTTGCGCGCGCGTCTGCGTTTGCGATTGGCCTGGCGGCGGAGTCGCTGCGCAAGCGGTCAGCGAGGCTGCGGCGACAAGGGCGAAACACTTTTGGTTCCTGCGCATGCGAGGGGCGCCTAGCGTATTGCGGTGGGATCGTCCTCGCGCCGCGAAAGGGCGCGCTGGCACTCACCGGGCAATCGGGTAAAAGCGTCAAACCGCTCAATCGTCCGGGGAGGCCGATGGCTCGTCAACTCGAACATTTTCCAAACCTCGTCTCGATGTTCCTGACGCGAGCAGCCGCGAAAGGCGACGCGCCGTTCCTGTGGCGCAAGACCGGGGATGCGTGGCAATCGACCAGCTGGAGCGAGGCGGCGCGGCAGGTCGCGGCGCTGTCCGAAGGCTTCAAGGCGATGGGACTTCAGCCCGGCGACCGGGTCATGCTGGTCAGCGAGAACCGCCCCGAATGGTGCATTGCCGATCTGGCGATCATGGCGGCGGGCTGTGTGACCGTACCCACCTATGTGACCAATACCGAGCGCGACCACGCCCATATCCTGGGCGATTCGGGCGCGCGCGCCGCCATTGTTTCGACCGCCAAACTCGCGCGCACCTTGCTCCCTGCCGTGCTGCGCTCGACGCATTGCAAGACAGTCATCGGCATCGAGGACGTCCGCATCGGCCAGTCGGGCGATATTGTCTTGCACGACTGGAACGTCTTGATTGCAGGCGAAACCCCC
>JANNJH010000130.1:0-1325 GCA_031405775.1 Sphingomonadales bacterium
TGGTTAGAATTGACCCGTGGCCGAAACTAGGCGCTCGTCAGTCAGAACGAGAGTTCGCGCTCCCGGACGACTGACAGACTTTATCGCACGATCCGGGTATTGCGCTCGTCGAGGAGTTCGCAATGCCAATCCACAGTTACCGCGACAGAGACACTGAATATGTCGCAAACGGCGAGCGCAGCCGGCGACTGCCTTCCGACATTCAGTCCACTGCCCGCCGCAAACTCCGCATGCTTGCCGCTGCCAACCGGCCTGATGACCTCCGGCATCCGCCGGGCAATCGGTTCGAAGAGTTGAAAGGTGACCGCAAAGGGACGTATAGTCTGCGTATCAACGACCAATGGCGAATCACCTTCGCCTGGGTCGACGGAGGCCCGGAGAATGTCTGCATCGAAGATTATCACCGCTGAAAATGACCTGTTGGCCAATGTCCATCCGGGTGAGATTCTGCGCGAAGATTTTTTGATTGGTTCCGAGATTGCCGTGGCCGAAGTTTGTGAAAAGACTGGCGTTGGCGCCGATGAGCTGACGGCACTAATCGCCGGAAAAACTGCCGTCACGGCCGAAACCGACCTCCGACTTGGCGCCTATTTTGGCATGTCGAAAGGCTTCTTTCTCCGCTTGCAGAACGCCTTCGATCTCGAAGAAGTTCAACGGGCAACGGGCAGCGAGATCAGCCGCATCCGTCCCCGCACCCAGCAAGCCGCCTAAATCAAGCACCCCACCCCGGCGCGTATGACTTCCGCCATCACGCCGGGGTCGCGGGGGTCGTTCAATGCGCGGGCGATTTCGCTGCAGACCTTGAAGAACGGATGAAGCGCGCCGCCGCCGACCTCGAATTCGAGACCGCCGCCGCCATCCGCGACCAGATCCGCCGGCTTGAGATGGACGGCAAGCGAACAGAGCGCGCCGATCAAAGGCCGCAGCATGGGCGGCGCGCCGGGGACACGGACGACGCGGTTTGAAAAGATGAAGAAGAAGGCGATGAGCGGAAAGCGCAGGTAGGGGGAGAATTCGGGTTACCAATTTTGGCGTAGGATAATGTACTTCAGGAGTCGCCGACGATCCAAGGAGCGACAGAGTGATTCGCAGTTACCGCGACAAAGACACTGAATATGTCGCAAACGGCGAACGCAGCCGGCGACTGCCTTTTGACATTCAGTCCGCCGCCCACCGGAAACTCCGCATCCTTGCCGCTGCCAATCGGCAGGCAACGGGCAGCGAAATTAGCCGCATCCGTCCCCGCGCCCAACACGCCGCCTAAATCAAGCACCCAACCCCGGCGCCGATGACTTCCGCGACAAGGCCGGGGTCGCGTGGGTCGC
>JANNJH010000131.1:0-3395 GCA_031405775.1 Sphingomonadales bacterium
CCATGCATGACGAACTTGACCGCTCGGGCGCCGGTGCCGGTGGAACCCGCAACATCTCGGGCACCATGCATGTCCATCGCCAGCTCGAAATCGAACTCGCCGATCTCCACGGCAAGGAAGACGCGCTGCTGTTTACCTCGGGCTATGTCTCGAACTGGGCGGCGCTCGGCACGCTGGCGTCAAAGCTGCCGAACTGCGTCGTCCTCTCGGATGCGCTCAACCATGCCTCGATGATCGAGGGTATCCGCTACAGCCGTGCCGAATGCCTCAAGTTCAAGCATAATGACGTCGAGGACCTCGATCGCCTGCTGGCATCGATCGAACCCGGTCGGCCCAAGCTTGTCGCCTTTGAAAGCGTTTATTCGATGGATGGCGACATCGCCCCCATCAAGGAAATCATCGAAGTCGCTGAAAAATATGGCGCAATGACCTATATCGACGAAGTCCATGCCGTCGGCATGTATGGCCCGCGCGGCGGCGGCGTTGCCGAACGCGA
The DNA here is from genome assembly GCA_031405775.1 of Sphingomonadales bacterium. Classification (GTDB taxonomy): domain Bacteria; phylum Pseudomonadota; class Alphaproteobacteria; order Sphingomonadales; family Sphingomonadaceae; genus Sandarakinorhabdus. Next base: position 497 of record JANNJH010000131.1, read on the forward strand.
AGGCCTGATGGACCGGTTGACGGTGATCGAGGGCACGCTGGGCAAGGCGTTCGGCGTCGTCGGCGGCTATATCGCCGGTTCGCGCGCCATGTGCGATTTCGTCCGCAGCTTTGCCTCGGGGTTCATCTTCACCACGGCGCTGCCGCCCGCCATCGCCGCCGGCGCGCTGGCCAGCGTTCGCCACCTCAAGGCCAGCCCGTTCGAACGCAAGCGCCAGCAGGAACGTGTCGCCAAGGTTCGCGCCGCGCTGCGTGCCATGGGCATCCCGCAGATCGAAAATCCCAGTCATATCATCCCGGTCATCGTCGGTGACGCCAAAAAGGCCAAGATGATTTCCGACTGGCTGATGGACAACCACGGCATCTATGTCCAGCCGATCAACTATCCCACCGTGCCGGTTGGCACCGAGCGGCTGCGGATCACGCCGTCGCCGGTGCATTCGGACGACGATATAGACCGGCTGGTGAAGGCGCTCTCCGACATCTGGAGCCAGTGCGCGCTGCATCGGATCGAAGCCGCCGCCTAGCGCGGGATGAACTCGGGCGGAACCGCCGTCAAAGCGCCTCCGGCGGATTCACCGTAAAGCGCCTCCGGCGGCTGGGGTCTGGCCCCAGCGCCGTCGACGCAGCGGTCACGGTTTTCTCAGCTGCATCTTGATCGGGCCGTCGGCGCGGCCGTGGACGAATTGATCGACATAGGGATTGTCGGCGGAATCGATGCCATCGCGCGGGCCGTGCCAGACGATCTTGCCTTCGTAAAGCATCGCGACATTGTCGGCGATCTTGCGAACGCTCGCCATGTCGTGGGTGATGGTCAGCGCCGTGATTTTCAAGTCGGTGACGAGTTCGCGGACCAGGCAGTTGATGACATCGGCCATGATCGGATCGAGGCCCGTCGTCGGTTCATCCAGAAACAGGATTTCAGGCCGCGCGGCGATGGCGCGGGCCAGCGCGACGCGTTTCTGCATGCCGCCCGAAAGCTCCGAGGGCCGCAGATCGGCGACATCGGCGCCAAGCCCGACGCGCGCCAGATTGTCGAAGGCGGCGGCGCGGCGATCGCGCACGCTGCCCTTCAGGGCAAAGCTGATGTTGCGCCAGACCGGCAGCGAATCGAACAGCGCGCCGCCCTGGAACAACATGCCGAAGCGGGCCTGGTGATCGGCGAGGGCGTTCGCCGAAAGCCCGATGACGCTGCGGCCATCGACTTCGATGCGGCCAGAATCGGGTTTGAGCAGCCCGAGGATGCATTTCAGCATCACCGATTTGCCGGTGCCCGAGCCGCCGATGATGACCATCGATTCGGCCGGTGCGATATCGAGGTCGATGCCATTGAGGACGATCTTGGGCCCAAAGCGCTTGCAGACACCGCGCAGGCTGATTTTCGGGACGGTCATGATCCGAAGACGACCACGGTAATGATGAGGTTCGACAACAGGATGAGGATGAACGCCGAAACCACGGCGTTGGTGGTGGCGCGACCGACACCGGCGGCGCCGCCCGATGAATGATAGCCGTGGTAGCAGCCCATCAGCGCGATGAAGAAGCCGAAGACGCAGGCCTTGACCAGCGACGAGATGACATCGTCGGTCTTGAGATATTGCGCCGTCGTGTTGAGATAGGCCGCCGAATTGAACCCCAGCCGCTCGGTGGCGAGCAGCCAGCCGCCCATCACCCCCAGCGCATTCGACACCAACACCAGCAACGGCATGACCAGCACCGCGGCAACGACGCGCGGCGCGATGAGGTAGCGGAACGGATCGGTGCGCAACGTCGTCAGCGCGTCGATCTGTTCGGTGACGCGCATGGTGCCGAGTTCGGCCGCCATGGCGCTGGAGACGCGGCCGGCGACCATCAACCCGCCGAGCACCGGGCCCAATTCGCGGACAATGCCGATGACGGTGACGGCGGGAACCGTCGAGGCGGCGTTGAAGCGAGCGCCGCCGATATAGATCTGCTGCGCCAGCGCCGAGCCGGTGAACAGCGCCGTCAACCCGACGACGGGCAGCGAGAAATAGCCGATGACCAGCATCTGTTCGAAAAGCTGCGGAAAATAATAGGGCGGCCGCACCAGCCGCGTCAGCACCGTCAGCGCAAAGCGCGTCATTTTGCCGAGCGAGGCGAACATCCCAATGACGACGCTGCCAAGCGCGACCAGGGTTTCAACGACGTTGGTGGCAACCTTCGTTGCGCGCGTAGTGGCAACCTTCGTTGCGGGTGTTTTGAGCGCGGTCATCGGTAGATCCGGGCATAGCGAGCGCCGAGGCCGGTAAGCAACTCATATTCGGTGCGGCCCGACGCGGCGGCAGTGGCGGCGAGATCGAAATCCACGTCGAGAAAGCCATCCTCGACGACGGCGCCGAGGTCGGCGACATCGGTTATATCGAAGGCGGCAAGGTCCATCGAGACGCGGCCGAGCGCCGGACAACGCGTCGCGCCGACCAGCGCCGCGCCGCGGTTCGACAGTGAACGCGGATAGCCATCGGCATAGCCGAGCGCGACGACGGCGAGCCGCGTCGGGCGGGTCGTGGTGAAGGTCGCGCCATAGCCGATCGTCTGTCCGGGGGCGACGTCGCGCAGTTGCACAATCCGCGCCGACAGGCCCGCGACCGCCGCCAGCGGCGTGTCGCCGGGCGCTGGGCCACCGCCGTAAAGCCCGATGCCGGGGCGGGTCATGCCGAAGTGATAGCCGGCGCCAAGGCCGACACCGCCTGAATTGGCCAGCGCGTGGCGGCGGGCCGGGATGCGCGCCGCAAGATCGGAAAAGGCGCGGCGCTGGGCTTCATTGAGCGGGTGGCCGGGGCTTTCGGCACAGGCGAGATGGCTGTGCAGCGTGTCGAGGGCGAGACCGTCGAGCAGCCCCGACAGCGCTTGCGCCGGGCTGAGGCCGAGGCGGTTGATTC
>JANNJH010000132.1:0-3660 GCA_031405775.1 Sphingomonadales bacterium
CCTTTTAACCGACTGGGGTCTGGGGCCAATGGCCCCAGCCGCCGGAGGCGCTTTTACAACGATTCCGCCGGAGGCGCTTTCCTACGCCGCCAGCGCCGCCTTCAACCGTTCGTTGACGACGCCGGGATTGGCCTTGCCGGCCATCGCCTTCATCGTCTGGCCGACGAAAAAGCCGAACAGCGCTTCCTTGCCGTCCCGGAACTGCGCCAGCTTGTCGGCATTGGCGGCAAGGATGGCCGCGATCGCCGTATCGATGGCGCCGGTGTCGGACACCTGGCGCAGCCCGCGCGCCTCGACGATCGCCGCCGCGCCCTCGCCGGTCTCCAGCATCGCCTCGAACACCTGTCGGGCCATCGGCCCCGAAAGCGTGCCATCGGCGGCCAGCGTCAACAGCTCGGCCCCGGCGACGGCGCTGATCGGCGACGCCTCGATCGGCAGCCCCAGCCGCTTCAACGCGCCGAACAGATCACCCGAAACCCAATTCGCGGCGCCGCGCGCGACATCGGCCTCGCTCTTGCCCTGCGCCTTCGCACACGCCGTCAACAGCGTCTCGAAATAGCTCGCCGTTTCCTTTTCGGCCATCAGCACGTTGGCCAGATACGGCGTCAGCCCCAGCACGCTTTCATAACGCGCCCGCTTGGCCACCGGCAGTTCGGGCAGGCTGGCAAGGCATTCCGCGACAAATTCATCGTCGAATTCGACCGGCAACAGGTCGGGATCGGGGAAATAGCGGTAATCATGCGCGTCTTCCTTCGATCGCATCGACCGCGTCGTGCCGCTGTTCGGATCAAACAGCCGGGTTTCCTGGACAACCACGCCGCCGCTTTCGATCAGGTCGACCTGCCGCCGCGCCTCGGCTTCGACCGCCTGCATGATGAAGCGCACCGAATTGACGTTCTTGGTCTCGGTCCGCGTGCCAAAGCCAGCGCCGGGCTTGCGCACCGAAACATTGACGTCGGCGCGCATCGAGCCTTCGTCCATGTTGCCGTCGCACGAGCCGACATAGCGCAGCAACTGCCGCAGCGCCGCGACATAGGCCCCAGCCTGCGCCGGCGAGCGGATATCGGGCTTCGAGACGATTTCCATCAACGCACAGCCCGAGCGGTTGAGATCGACATACGACATCGTCGGGTGCAGGTCATGGACCGACTTTCCCGCATCCTGCTCCAGATGGAGGCGCTCGATGCCGATGACGCAAGCATCGCCGTCCTCGGTCTCGATGGCCAGCGTGCCTTCGCCGACGATCGGGTGATAAAGCTGGCTGATCTGGTAACCCTGCGGCAGATCGGCATAGAAATAATTCTTGCGATCGAAGCGCGACCAATTGTTGATCTGCGCTCCCAGCGCCAGCCCGGTCCGCACCGCCTGCCGCACGCATTCACCATTGAGCACCGGCAGCATCCCCGGCATCGCCGCATCGACCAGGCTGACCTGCGAATTGGGTTCGGCGCCGAATTTCGTCGCGGCGCCCGAAAACAGTTTCGACTGCGCCGTCACCTGGGCATGGACTTCCAGCCCGACGACGATTTCCCAATCGCCGGTGGCACCCAAAACGCGATAGCTGCTGTGGCTGCCGTTGTCGGTATACGTCATTCTGGGCCTCTTGGCTTTGGCGCGTCGGCGATTCGATAAGATTATGGCCGGGCGGTGAAGCCCGCGGCGCGCTCGATCGCCAGCCCGGCATCGAGCACGGTCGCCTCACCCAGCGGCTTGCCGATGATCTGCAACCCCAACGGCAGGCCATCGGGCGACAGCCCCGCCGGCACCGACATCGCCGGCAGGCCGGCAAGCGACGATGGCACGGTGAAGACGTCGTTGAGATACATCGCCAGCGGATCGGCCCCAAGATCGCTTTTCTCGCCAAAGGCAAAGGCCGCGCTCGGCGCCGTCGGCGTCAGCAGCACGTCGCATTTTTGGAACGCCAGTTCGAAATCGCGGGCGATCAGCGTCCGTACCTTCTGCGCCTGGGTGTAATAGGCGTCATAGAATCCCGCCGACAACACATAGGTGCCGATCATGATGCGGCGCTTGACCTCGGCCCCGAAGCCGGCGGCGCGCGTCGCCGAATACATGTCGGCAAGGTTGCCGCCCGGCGGCGTCACCCGCAGCCCGTACCGCACGCCGTCATAGCGCGCCAGGTTCGACGAGGCTTCGGCCGGCGCGATGATGTAATAGGCCGGCAGCGCGTATCTGGTGTGCGGCAGCGAGACCTCGACAATTTCGGCACCGGCGGCTTTCAGCCATTCGAGCCCCTGTTCCCACAGTTTCAGGATCGTCGCGTCCATGCCATCGAGGCGATATTCCTTCGGCACCCCCACCCGCTTGCCGCGCAAATCGCCGGTCAGCCCGGCGACGAAATCCGGCACCGGCAAATTCAGCGACGTCGAATCCTTGGCGTCGTAACCGCACATCGAGGTCAACAGCAGCGCGCAATCCTGTACCGTGCGCGCCATCGGCCCGGCCTGATCGAGCGACGAGGCGAAGGCCACGACGCCCCAGCGCGAACAGCGCCCATAGGTCGGCTTGATCCCCGAAATCCCGGTGAACGCCGCCGGCTGCCGGATCGAGCCGCCGGTATCGGTGCCGGTCGCGCCCGCCGCGATCCGCGCCGCCACCGCCGTCGCCGAGCCGCCCGACGAGCCGCCGGGAACGAGGTCGCGATTTGAGCCTTTGGCCTTCCACGGCGAAATCACCTTGCCATAGGCGCTGGTCTCGTTCGACGACCCCATGGCGAATTCGTCCATGTTGAGCTTGCCGAGCATCACCGCGCCATCGGCGAGCAGCTTGCCCGACACCGTCGATTCATACTGCGGGATGAAGCCCTGCAATATCTTCGACCCTGCCGTTGTCTGCACGCCCTCGGTGCAGAACAAGTCCTTGATGCCAATAGGAATCCCGGTCAGCGGCCGCGCCGCGCCGCGCGCCAGCGCCGCATCGGCCGCCGCCGCCTGGGCCTTGGCGATCTCGGGGGTTTCGATGATGAAGGCATTCAGCCCGCGCGCCTTTTCCATCGCCGCCAGATGCGCATTGGTCAGCTCGACGGCCGAAAAATCGCGGGCCGCCAGCCCGGCCTTCATGCCGGCAATCGTCAGATCGGTCAGAGAAGTCACTATTCGATCACCTTCGGCACGGCGAAAAAGCCGCTGGTCGCTTGCGCGGCATTGGCGAGCACCTTGGCCTGGATGCCGCCATCGGTGACGACATCGGCGCGCCACGCCAAATGGTTGGGGATCACCGCCGTCATCGGCGCCACGCCGGCCGTATCGACTTCGCCCAATTGCTCGATCCAGCCCAGAATCGCCGACAATTCGCTGGCGAGCGGCGCCACATCGGCGTCGGCAATGCCGATCCGCGCCAGACGGGCGATTTTTCTCACGGTATCGGCGTCGACGGACATCAAGCACTTTCGGTTGGGGAACGGTGGAAATCGGCACGGCTGCCGGCACGACTGCCGGCACGGCCATCTGCCGCTAGCACGACGGGCGGGCAGGGCTCAACACTAACGTCGCTTGGGCACCACCGCCACCCGGTGTCAACGATCAGGAAACTTGCCAAAGGCGCGGCACGATGGCTATTCACCACCCCGAGCCCGAGATTTCCGGCTCGTCTCGGGGGCTCCGTCATGCATGCTTCGACCGGCGACAGCATCGCCAGCGCGCC
>JANNJH010000133.1:0-1499 GCA_031405775.1 Sphingomonadales bacterium
CGCGACCGCGCCGATAGCGATGCGGCGATGCGCGCCGGTTTCACCGTGACCAAGAAGCTCGGCAATTCGGGGGCGCGCAACCGCCTCAAGCGCCGGTTGCGCGCGCTGGTGCGGCGGGTGCTGCCGCAAGCTGGCGTGGCCGGTGCCGACCATGTGCTGATCGGCCGCGATGCCGGGCTGACGCGCGATTTTGCCGCGCTCGACGCCGATTTGCGCAAGGCGCTGTTGAAGTGCGCCGGGGCCATCCGCGCAGGCGGCAAATGATCGGCAAGCTGCTGATCGCGCCGATCCGGCTCTGGCAGGTCAGCCTGTCGCGGATACTGCCGCCGTCGTGCCGGTTTGCGCCAAGTTGTTCGGCGTATGCGATTGCCGCGATCGAGCGTCACGGGGCTGTGCGCGGCGGCTGGCTCGGGCTGCGGCGCATATTGCGCTGTCACCCATGGGGCGGCTCGGGCTATGACCCCGTTCCATGATCGGCGATTCGCTCGAGTTGTTCGCTGCCCACCCGTCATTTTGCCCTTCCGTTGCTGAAAGTCTGCCGTGACCGACAATCGTAACATGATCCTGTTCGTCGTGCTGTCGGCGCTGATCTTCCTCGGCTGGAGCTTTGTTTCCGAAACCTGGCTGCCCAAGCCGCCCGTGGCTGTGACTGCGTCGGTGAATGCGCCGGGCAGCGCGCCGGCGCCGCAGCCGACGTTGATGCAGACCTGGTTCGGTGGCGCGCCCGCGCCGACGGCGCCGACCGCTGGCGTGACGCAGGGCAGCGTCCCCGGCATCGCCGTTTCCGGCGCGCTGCAACCGATCGCCACTGTGCTTGCGGCATCGCCGCGCGTGGCGATTTCAACACCGCGACTGGCGGGGTCGATCAATCTGCAGGGCGGCCGCATCGATGACCTGCTGATCACCACCTACCGCGAGACAATCGACAAGACTTCGCCGGCGGTGCGGCTGTTCACGCCGTCGGGCACTGCGGCCGCCTATTTCAGCCAGTTCGGCTGGACCGGCGCCGATGCTCCCGGCCCCGATACGCTGTGGACGGCGTCGAGCACCAAGCTGACGCCAGCGACGCCGGTAACGTTGAGCTGGACCAACCCCCAGGGCGCGGTGTTCGAGCTGCGCTTTGCGGTCGACGACGGCTATCTGTTCACCATCACGCAAAGCGTCACCAACGCCGGCACCGCGCCGGTCACGGTGCGCAGCTATGGGCTGGTCAGCCGCACCGGCAAGTTCATCGAAAAGGATGCGGTCAATCTGCATGTCGGGCCGTTGGGCGTGATGGACGGCACGCTCAAGGACAGCGAGACGACGTTCAAGAAGCTGCGCGAGGACGGACCGCAAAGCTATGCGACGACCGGCGGCTGGCTCGGCATGACCGAAAAATACTGGCTCGCCGCGCTCGTCCCCAACCAGAAGCTGCCGGTGGCGGCGCGCTTTGCCGCCGAATCGGGTGATCGTTTCCAGGCCGATTTCCTCGATCCGGCAGTGACGCTAGCGCCCGG